>JBDTMH010000013.1:0-39179 GCA_039934375.1 Burkholderiaceae bacterium
ATGACCAGCGCCAAACTGACCACCCATGTGTTGTACTTGCACGGGTTCAGATCGTCGCCCGGGTCGGCCAAGTCCCGCATGATGGCGCAGCGGATCACGCGCACGCATCCCGCCGTGACCTGGTGGTGTCCGCAGTTGCCGATGTCGCCGCGTCTGGCGATGGAGATGGTGCACGCAGGTATCCGTGACTGGCCCCGCGCACGCATGGCCGTGATCGGCTCCTCCCTCGGCGGCTTTTATGCGACCTGGTTGGCCGAGCAGGGTGCGGCCAAGGTAGTGTTGCTCAATCCGGCCATACACGCGGCACGTGACCTGGCCCTGCAGGTGGGTGAACATGCTGCCTGGCATGACGCGGCGCAGCGACTGGTGTTCGAGCCCGGTTTCGTCGACGAATTGCGCGCGCTGGAATGCGCTGGTCCGACCCAACCGGAGCGATACTACCTGTTGGCCGCCAAGGGAGACGAGGTGCTCGACTGGCGCGAAATGACAGCGCGGTATCCCGGTGTGTTGCTGCGTCTGCTTGAGGGCAGCGACCACGGACTGAGCGATTTTTCCGAGCATATCGACGCCGTCATGCGCTTCATGGACCTTGCCTGAGCCCCTCGTGCATCACGCAACATGGTGGGCGCGCCCGGACTGCGGATATTTGCAGGGACAATACGCGGCATGTTTGTATTGTTTGAAGAAGCCGGCAAATTCCTGACCGGTCGTGTACTGTCTCAGTCGGACGCGTCGGCCCAATTGGAGCTTGACAGCGGAAAACGTGTCAAGGTCAAGGCGGCCAACGTCCTCGTCACGTTCGAAAAGCCGGCGCCAACGCAGTTGCTGTGCGCCGCACGCGAGGTCAGCGCCCAGATCGAGCTGGACATGGCCTGGGAGATTGCGCCCGAGGACGAGTTCGGATTTGCCGACCTGGCGCGCGAGTATTTCAGCGACAAGGCCACGCTGGAGCAGCAGGTGGGCGCCCTGATCAGCTTGTTTGAGGCGCCGCACTATTTCAGACGCGCCGGCAAGGGACGCTTTCGCAAGGCGTCCGCCGATGTGCTGGCGCTGGCGCTGGCTGCGATCGAAAAGAAAAAGCAGATCCAGCAGCAGATCGACCAGTGGGTGGTTGAACTCGGTGCCGGGCAATGCCCGGACCCGGTGCGTGAACAGTTGTACAAGATCCTGTTCAAGCCGGACAAGAACGCGCCGGAATACAAGGCCGTGGTCGAAGCGTCGCGCGCGACCCGGCTGGCGCCGCTTGATCTGCTGCAAAAGGCCGGCGCCATATCCTCCGCCTACCAGTTCCATTGGCGCCGCTTCCTGTTTGAGAGTTTCCCCAAGGGTATTGACTTTCCCGAATTGCAGGCCGAGCCCATCCGCAACCCATTGCCGCTGGCGCCGGTACAGGCTTTTTCCATCGACGACTCGGCCACCACCGAGATCGACGATGCACTGAGCCTGCAAGGTCTGGGCAGCGGCAAGGTGGTGCTGGGCATCCATATTGCCGCGCCCGCACTGGCCGTATCGCCTGGCGACGCGATCGACCAGCTTGGACGAGCGCGCATGTCCACCGTTTACATGCCGGGTTACAAGATCACGATGCTGCCCGACGCGGTAGTGCAGACTTATACCCTGCTCGAAGGCCGCGATTGTCCGGCAGTGTCGCTGTACGTGAGCCTGGACGAGCAGACGCTGGAGATCACCGGTAGCGAGACCCGGCTCGAGCGGGTGCCGATCGTGGCGAATCTGCGCCACGATCAGCTCGACCATGTCGTGACGACGCAGTGGTTGCAGCAGCCTGATTTCGCGCATGCGCAAGGCGTCGATCCGTTGGCGCCGGATTTGCGGGTGCAACTGGCATTCCTGTACCGGCTGGCCGAACAACTGAAAGCCCAGCGCATCCGGGTGCGCGGAAAACCGGAGACCTTTAACCGGCCCGATTACAACTTCCGCCTGATTGGCAATGACGGTGCCGTACCCGAAGGCGACGAGCAGGTGCAGATCTCGGTGCGCCAGCGCGGTGCGCCGCTGGACCTGATCGTTGCTGAAGCGATGATCCTGGCCAACAGCACGTGGGGCAACTGGATGGCCGAGCTTGGCGTGCCGGGCATCTATCGCAGCCAGGCCAGCCTGGCGCCCGGCGTCAAGGTGCGCATGGGAACGCGGGCTTTGCCGCACGCCGGCATTGGTGTGCCGAGTTATGCCTGGAGCACCTCGCCGCTGCGCCGCTATACCGACCTGGTCAATCAGTGGCAGATCATCGCCTGTGCCCGTCATGGACGGACAGCGGCGCTGGTGGCACCGTTCAAGCCCAAGGACGCCGAGTTGTTCTCGATCATCTCGGCCTTCGATGCCGCCTACGGCGCTTACGGTGCGTTCCAGGCGGCGATGGAGCGCTTCTGGACACTGCAATACCTGATGCAGAACCAGATCACCGAACTGGACGCGGCGGTGTTCAAGGAGAACATGGTGCGCGGCGAATCGCTGCCGCTGGTGCTGCCGGTCGCCGGTGCGCGGGATCTGCCGCGCGGCGCGCGGGTACGGGTGCGGCTGGGCGACATAGACACAATTGCGCTGGACCTGACCGGTACCGTCGTCGAGCGGCTCGACGCGGCGTTTGATGCCGCGGCCCCGGACGCCGATGCCGGTGTCGACGATGATGACGAGGCGGTGGCTGGTCCGATCGCGCTTGCCGTCGACATCGGGGAAGGCGCGGATGCCAAGCCCGACGGCGGCGATAATCCGGACTCGTGAAGCTGCTGCGTAAATTCACCACCTTGCAACTGGCGTTGGGCCTCTCGCTCGCCGTCCATGCTGCGTTGCTGACGGTGCGCTTTGTGGACCCGGAGCGCTTTAACCGGGTGTTCGAGGACACGCCACTCGAAGTCATCCTGGTCAACGCCAGGACCAACGACAAGCCGGACAAGGCGCAGGCGCTGGCGCAGACCAGCATGGGCGGCGGCGGCGAACTCGACAAGGGGCGCGCCACCTCGCCGCTGCCCGCGTCGGCGCTGGTGTCGGTCGGCGATTCGCTCGAGGAGCAGACGCAAAGCAGCACCCAGACTCTGCTGGAGCAGCAGCAGGTCATGCTGGCGCAGGTACGCACCCAGCTCGCGGCCTTGCGCCCGCCCGAACCGCAAAATCCGGCGGCCTCGCCAGAGCAGGTCGCGCACGAGGAAAAGCGCCGCCGCCTGATCAAGCTGCTGGCCGAGATCGAGCGGCGCATCATGCAGGAGAACGCAAGGCCCAAGAAGCGTTACGTGAGCCCGGCCACGCGCGAAGTGCCGTACGCTGTGTATTACGACACCATGCGCCGGCTGATCGAAGACATGGGGACGGCGAACTTCCCGACCGCCGGCGGCAAGAAGCTGTATGGCGAGTTGACGATGCTGATCACCGTCAATCATGACGGCCAGGTGCTGACCACCGAGGTGGTGGACAGCTCCGGCATTGCGTTGCTGGACCGCAGGGCCGAGATGATTGCGCGCTCGTCCGGCCCGTTCGGCAGCTTCAGCGACGAGATGCGGCACAGCTTCGATCAGTTGGTGCTGGTCTCGCGCTTCAAGTTCACGCGCGACGAATTGCTCGAAGCCAAGGTCAGCGGCAAGTGATGGCTGCTGCAGCGCGTGACATGTCGCAATGGCCATGAAACCCTTGTGGCGCTGGCTTGGCCTGGTGACCCTGGCGTGGCTGCTGTTGCAACTGTTCTTCGTGGCCAGGATCGCTGGCATGGTGGTACTCGACCCGCAATCGACGACGTTTCAGCGCTCCGAGGCCTGGCGCATCGCCAGCACCACCGGTGCGCTGCCCTGGCGCCAGCAGTGGGTGCCTTATGCGCAGATATCCGACCAGCTCAAGCGTGCGGTGATCGCCTCCGAAGACGATGGTTATGTCGACCACGACGGTGTTGACTGGGACGCGATCGAGAAGGCCTGGTCCCGCAACAGCCGGGCCGAGGAACTGGCGCAGCGGCGCGCCCAGGCTGCACGTGGCGTGCGGAACGCGCGGGCACCCAAGGTGGTCGGCGGCTCCACCATCACGCAGCAATTGGCCAAGAACCTGTTCCTGTCCGGCGAGCGGACCTTGCCGCGCAAGGGCCAGGAACTGGTGTTGACCCTGTTGCTCGAGCTGCTGCTGGACAAGCAGCGCATTCTGGAGATCTACCTGAACAACGTGGAGTGGGGCAATGGCGTGTTCGGCGCGCAGGCGGCAGCTGAACATTACTTTCGCAAGCCAGCTTCGCGCCTCACGGCGTTTGAGGCGGCCCGGCTGGCGGTGATGCTGCCGCGGCCCAAGTATTTCGAGAAATTGCCGCAATCGGCCTATCTCTCGGGCCGTGCCGCGATCATCGTCGAGCGCATGCCCCACGCCCAGCTGCCCTGATCCGTCGCGCAAGCGCTCTGTATCATCGTCGCCATGCGTGCCAAGTTGATGGGATATTTCCTGCTCGGTCTGATACGGCTGCTGACTGGCGCGCAGGCCCGCTGGTACGGCTGCCCGCCCAAGGCCGAGCAGCGCATCTACTTTGCCAATCACCAAAGCCATGCCGACCTGCTGCTGATCTGGGCCGCATTGCCCCAGGTGCTGCGCACGCTGACGCGGCCGATCGCCGCGCGCGACTACTGGACGCGCACGCCGTTTCGCACATGGATAACGACGGCGGTGTTCAACGCCATCTATGTGTCGCGCGATCGCGCGGCCGACCAGGATCCGCTGGAGCCACTGGTCGATGCGCTCGATCGAGGTGACTCGATCATCCTGTTCCCCGAGGGCACTCGCGGCCATGCCGAGGAGCCGCAGGAGTTCAAGGCCGGGCTGTACAAGCTCGCGCTGAAGTTCCCGCAGGTGGTGCTGGTGCCGGCCTGGATCAACAATGTGCAGCGTGTCATGCCCAAGGGCGAGGTCGTCCCGGTGCCGGTATTGTGTTCGGTCACTTTCGGCGCACCGGTGGCTCTGCGCGAAGGTGAGGAACGCAAGGACTTTCTGGTGCGCGCGAGGCAGGCCGTCGTGGCCCTGCGCGAGGTCTGATGCCGTGCTGAGAACACCCGTGTCGGCGGCGCAGCGGCCATGAACCAGTATCTGCGCAGCCTGAGCGCGACCGAGCAGGTCGGAGCCATGTTCCTGTTTGTGTTTGGTTGCCTGTTCGTGGCCAGCGTGGTGCTGCTGATGCTGTCGCTGCGCGAGCACGGCGACGACGATGCAGGCCAGGCGCGGCGGCAATCGCTGGCGCACGCCAACAGTTTGCTGCGCAGCAGCTGGTTCATGGTGATCGTGTTCTGGATCGGCTGGCTGTCGGGCGAGCTGGGGGCGATCGTGTTGTTCGCTGTGGTCTCATTCTTCGCGTTGCGTGAATTCATGACGCTTTCGCCGACGCGCCGCGGCGACCACCGCAGCCTGGTGCTGGCCTTCTTCGTGATCCTGCCCTTGCAATACACGCTGGTCGGTACCCGGCACTATGAGCTGTTCACCGTGTTCATTCCGGTTTATGTGTTCCTGGCCATTCCGGTGGTCAGTGCACTGGCCAACGATCCGCAGCGATTCCTCGAGCGAAATGCCAAACTGCAATGGGGCATCATGGTCTGCATCTACGGCATGAGTCATGTGCCGGCGCTGCTGCTGCTGGATTTCCCGCGCTATGTGGATCGCGGTGCCTTCCTGGTTTTGTTCCTGGCGCTGGTGGTGCAGACTTGCATGCTGGTACAGCATGTGGCGTCGCGCCGCCTGCGCCGCGCGCCGACGGCGGGCGCCATCAGCGCCAGCTTCAACTGGGCGAGCTGGGGTATCGGCGTTGGCGTGGCGGCGTTGCTGGGAGGCTTGCTGGCCGGCATCACGCCGTTCCAGCCGGGGCAGGCGCTGATCATGGCGCTGGTTGCCAGCGTGGCGGGCTCGCTGGGTCATCTGGTGATGAAGGCCATCAAGCGCGACCGGGGCATTCCGAACTGGGGCAGCGAGGGTGAAGGAGTCACCGGTGCCGGTGGCCTGCTCGATCGGGTCGACGCCTTGTGTTTCGCGGCGCCGGTGTTTTTCCATTCGGTGCGTTGGTACTTCAACCTGTAGCCGCGACCGGACCATGCGAATCCTCGGCATCGATCCCGGCTTGCGCACCACTGGCTTCGGCGTGATCGACGTCCAGGGCTCGACACTGTGCTACGTCGCCAGTGGCACCATCAGCACGCTGAAACTGGCGCACAGTGCCTTGCCGGGGCGCCTGAAGCTGCTGTTCGACGGCGTGTGCGAAGTGGCGCAGCGCTACCAGGCCGACTGCGCCTGTGTGGAGATCGTGTTCGTGAATGTCAATCCGCAGTCCACGTTGTTGCTGGGCCAGGCCAGGGGCGCCTGTATCACGGCGCTGGTCTCGCGCGACCTGCCGGTGGCCGAATACACGGCCTTGCAGATGAAGCAGGCGGTCGTGGGTTATGGTCGCGCGCAAAAGAGCCAGGTCCAGGAGATGGTGCGGCGACTGCTCGATCTGCCCGGACTGCCGGGCACCGATGCGGCCGATGCGCTGGGCATGGCGATCACGCATGCCCACGCGGGCAAGATCCACCGTCTGCGCGCTCTTGCGGCCGCGTCCTACCACGGCGGCAAGAGCTGATCGCCGGGCGCGCCGCTGCTGCCTGCGCCAGCTCCGCGCCAGAATTACTGCCAGGTCTGCTGGCTGTCGGTGGACAGCGCGAACGGTACGTGCTGAGGCATCACCACGATGCCCTGCGCATTGGCAACCGGCTGAATCTGGATCACCGGCGCACTGCCGCGCACGCCGCCGAACAAAGTGGCAAAGGCCGAGTCGGCGGCATCGCGGCCGGTGCCGAAACGCACGAAGCCCATGGGAATGGCCACACCCGAGGCGTCGAAGATGTACCAGCGGTCACCCAGAAACACCTCGACATAGGCATGGAAGTCGGTCGGACCGAGCGCCGGGTCAGCGCCATAGTCGATGCCGGTTGCGAAACGCGCCGGTATGTTCAGCGCGCGGCACAGGGCGATCATCAAGTGGGCGAAATCGCGGCACACCCCGGTGCCCTCGACCAGGGTATCGATGGCCGACGTATTGACGTCCGACGAGTTGGAACGGAACTTCACCCTCTGCACGACCCAGTCGCGAATCGCCTGGACGCGGCTGTAGCCGTGCCACAGATGGCCGAATTCGTTGAACGCGAAACGCAGCAGGCGGTCCGATTGGCAGTAACGGCTGGGATACAGATAGGGCAGTACCGAACCCGGAAGATCGGCCACCGCCACCTCGGCGATATGTTCCGGTTGCCCGTGGAAGTGGTCCAGGTCCACGGTGGCGCCATACCGGACCGTGAGCGGTCCAGGCATGGCCTTGAGCCGCAGGTAGCGGGTGTGGCTGACCGGGTCGGTGTACAGGGTTTGCAGTAACGGCTGGCTGACCTGCAGGGCTTCGGCGACCACACGCTGGTGGACGGTCTGGGCTGCATGGATGCTGAAGATGAAATCGCAGCCTGGAGCGTCGATGTCGTAGCCGAGTTCGATCGAGAACTGGAGGCGCACCATGGTGTGTTTTCCTTTGGGCTTTCTATTGCGACAGGTTGATCGCAATCAGCACCGCGAAGAAGCCGAACGCGGCCAGCAGGGAGGTCAGCAATACCCGCATCCCGAATTTCCGGTAGCGCGGATTGCCGGTGACCATGAAGGCGCCAAACAACACGCCGGCGACGGCGAAAAGGGTGGGGATCAACCAGCGAAAGATCAGCATGTCGGTCCGTGGCGCGCGATGTGCTTCACCATGCCGGAGCGAGTTGCGCGAATCCTGGTGGAGCCAGTTCCTCGTCTTCGAATGTCACGATCTCCCAGGCATCCTTGCCTGCCATCAGCGCTCGCGCCAGCCGGTTGTTCAGTTCATGTCCAGAGCGAAACGCGGTGTAGCTCGCCAGCAGCGGCTTGCCCAGCATGTACATGTCGCCGATGGCATCGAGGATCTTGTGTTTGGCGAACTCGTCGTCGTAGCGCAGACCTTCGGTATTGAGGATCTTGTAGTCGTCCATCACGATGGCATTGTCCAGGCCGCCACCGAGCGCCAGGCCGTTGACCCGCATGGTCTCGACGTCGCGCGTGAAGCCGAAGGTGCGGGCCCTTGCAATGTCACGCGAGTACGACCCGCTGCCCATGTCGAAGCTGACGCGCTGGCCGGTCGCGTCCACCGCAGGATGGTCGAACACGATCTCGAAATTCAACCGGTAGCCGTGATAAGGCTCCAGCCGCGCCCAGCGCGCCTGGGCCCCTGCGCCGTCGCGGACCTCCACCGGCTGGGTGACCCGGATGAACTTGCGCGGCGCATCCTGCCAGACCACGCCGGCGTTTTGCAGCAGGAACAGGAACGACGCAGCCGATCCATCCAGGATGGGAACTTCCTCGGCCGTGATGTCGACGATCAGGTTGTCGATACCCAGGCCGGCGCAGGCCGACATCAGGTGCTCCACGGTGGCGACTTTGGCGGTGCCGTGTGACGCGGTGGTCGCCATGCGGGTGTCCGACACCGCGTCGGCCGACATCGGAATCTCGACCGGTACCGGCAGGTCGACGCGTCGGAAAACGATACCTGCGTCCGGCGGCGCCGGACGCAGCGTGAGTTCCACCCTTTGTCCGCTGTGCAGGCCCACGCCGATGGCGCGGGTCTGGGACTTGAGGGTTCGTTGGCGCAGCATCCTCTGATTGTAGGAAGCCCGCCGCAAGCAGGTCGTCGAAGGCTTAATCGGCCTGCTTGCGCAAGAACGCCGGAATCTCGTAGTCGTCCATGCCACCACTGGACAAGGCATCGACCTTGGCCGCGGCCGCACCCCGACCGCGCCAGACTGCGGGGGTTCCCAGGCTGCCATAGTCGGTCTGCGCCATTCCGCTGCCTGACTGCGCCGTGCCAGCGGTTGCGTTGCCGCTGATCTGGTTGGTCAGCGTCGGGATCTGGAACGGCACGTTGTCGGTACCGGTGCGCAGTACCTGCAGCGGCGGAGCGCTGCGGCGCTGTCCCTGGCGCGACAGGCCGGTGGCCACGACGGTCACGCGGATCTGGTCGCCCAGGCTGTCGTCATAGGCGGTGCCGTAGATCACCAGCGCGTCGGGCGAGGCAAAGGCGCGGATGGTGTTCATTGCCAGTTTGGACTCGGACAGCTTCAGTGAACCCTTGCTTGCCGTGATCAGCACCAGAACGCCCTTGGCGCCGGAGAGGTCGACGCCGTCGAGCAGCGGGCAGGCGACGGCCTGCTCGGCAGCAATGCGGGCACGGTCCGGACCGCCCGCGGTGGCGGTGCCCATCATGGCCTTGCCGGGTTCACCCATGACGGTGCGCACGTCTTCGAAGTCGACGTTCATGTGGGCGGGAACATTGATGATCTCGGCGATACCCCCCACGGCATTCTTGAGTACGTCGTTGGCATGGGCAAAGGCCTCGTCCTGGGTGATGTCGTCGCCCAAAACCTCTTCGAGCTTCTCGTTGAGCACCACGATCAGTGAGTCGACGTTGACCTCGAGCTCGGACAGGCCACCGTCGGCGATCAGCATGCGCCGACCGCCTTCGAAGTCGAACGGCTTGGTGACCACGCCGACGGTCAGGATGCCCATTTCGCGTGCGATACGGGCGATCACCGGCGCAGCGCCAGTGCCGGTGCCCCCGCCCATGCCGGCCGTGATGAACAACATGTGGGCGCCTTCGATCGAGGCGCGGATCTCGTCAACCGCCTGCTCGGCTGCATCGCGGCCCTTGTCCGGCTTGCTGCCGGCACCCAGTCCGGTCACGCCGAGCTGAATGGTCTTGTGCGCAGCACTGCGGCTCAGCGCCTGTGCGTCGGTGTTGGCGCAGATGAATTCGACGCCGCCCACCTCGCAGGCGATCATGTGTTCGACCGCGTTGCCGCCGCCACCACCGACGCCGATCACCTTGATCTGGGTGCCCAAGTTGAACGCCTGTTCTTCAATCATTTCAATGCTCATGTTGTTCTCCAAAAATGTTGCAGTTGCCTGGATCTGTCGCTGGAACCGTTTGCGGCCCGCCTCCCGGGTCGGGCAGTTTGATGCATCGCCATCGGACATGGGGACTGCCGCGGGCCAGCCAGGTCATGTTGCTGCCATGGCGGTCGCCGCGAGGGCAACCGCGATTGAAAAGGTGCGGTTGTGCCATCAGAAGTTCCCCACGAACCAGTCCTTGACCTGACCCAGTGCGGTTCGCATCGAACCATTCTTCTGGGCCACCTTGAAGCCGCGCATGCGCGCCAGCCGGGCTTCCTCCAGCAGGCCCATCACGGTGGCTGCGCGCGGCTGCGACACCATGTCGGACAACACGCCGGCGTATTTCGGCACGCCGCGGCGTACCGGCTTCAGGAAGATGTCCTCGCCCAGTTCAACCATGCCCGGCATGATGCTGGAGCCGCCAGTAAGCACGATGCCCGAGGACAGCACCTCCTCGAAGCCGGACTCGCGCATCACCTGGTGCACCAGTGCAAAGATTTCCTCGACGCGCGGTTCGATCACGCCGGCCAGCACCTGGCGGCTGAGCAGGCGCGGCCCGCGGTCGCCCAGGCCAGGCACCTCGACCTGGGTCTCGGCGTCGGTCAGCAACTGCTTGGCGCAGCCGCTGTCGATCTTGACGTCCTCCGCATCCTTGGTCGGCGTGCGCAGCGCCATCGCGATGTCGCTGGTGATCAGGTCGCCGGCGATCGGGATCACCGCGGTGTGGCGGATTGCGCCGTTGGCGAAGATCGCCACGTCGGTGGTGCCGGCGCCGATATCGACCAGGCCGACACCGAGCTCGCGCTCGTCGTCGGTCAGCACCGAAAGACTGGACGCCAGCGGATTGAGCATCAGCTGCTCGACCTCCAGGCCACAGCGACGCACGCACTTGATGATGTTCTCGGCCGCGCTCTGGGCGCCAGTCACGATGTGCACCTTGGCCTCGAGCCGGATGCCGCTCATGCCGATCGGTTCCTTGACATCCTGACCGTCGATGATGAATTCCTGCGGCTCGACCAGCAACAGCCGCTGGTCAGTCGAGATATTGATCGCCTTGGCGGTCTCCACGACGCGCGCCACGTCGGCCTGCGTCACCTCGCGGTCCTTGATCGCGACCATGCCGCTGGAGTTGATGCCGCGGATGTGGCTGCCGGTGATGCCGGTGTAGACCCGCGTGATCTTGCAGTCGGCCATCAGCTCGGCTTCCTTCAGCGCGAGCTGGATGCTCTGCACGGTGGCGTCGATGTTGACCACCACGCCGCGCCGGATGCCGGTGCTCGGCGCCACGCCCAGTCCGGCCAGCTTGAGTTTGCCACCGGGCATGACCTCGGCCACCACGACCATCACCTTGGCGGTGCCGATGTCGAGTCCGACGACCAGGTCCTTGTATTCTTTCGCCATATCGATACCTGTTGTTTACGCTATTTCTTCTGACTGTCGTTGACCACCGTGCTCACGCCACGCAGGCGCAACGCGTAACCGTCTGCGTGCCGCAAGTCGGCCGACTCCACCGCATCGGGGTTGCGGTTGTAGCGGGAGGTGACCTGCGTGATCGTGCGCAGAAAGCGGGTCATGCGCTTGACCACTTCATCGTCACTGCCGCGTCCGAGCTCGATCACTGCGCCGGTGTCCAGTTCGGCGGTCCAGCCGCCACGACCGCTGAGCACCAGTTGCTCCAGGCTGAGGTCCAGCGCGTCGAACATCGGCTGCAGTACCTGGTACATCGCCAACACCTGGGGCTCCTGCCCTGCGGGCCCGTCCAGGTGCGGCAGGGCTTGATGTTCGACTTCCCCGACATTGGCCTCGAAGACTTCGCCATGGGTGTCGAGCAAACGTGATGCATCCTCCGGCCCCCAATACGCAGCGGCCTGGTGTTCCTGCAGTTCGACCCGCAGGCGGTTTGGAAACACCCGACGCACGATGGCGTGGCGGACCCAGGGGGTGGCTTCGAATAGCTGGCGCGCGCGCGCCAAATCGAGCGTGAAGAAGTTGCCGCTGAGCCGGGATGTGACGTTGGCGCGCAGCGTGGGTATGTTGTTGTGACCGACCTCGCCGGTCACGGTGATCGACGCAATCGCGAACTGCGGGCGTTGTGCGGCCCAACTGGCCAATGCCGCCAGTGCCAGCAGTACGAAAACCGCGAACAGCACGCTGGCGGTCATGTTCATCAGGCGTACGTCAAAGGGCAGCATCAGCGCTTCGTTCATGCGTGCGCCTCCTGCGCGTGGCGAACGGCGTAATGCGCCGGGGGCGCGACCCTTGGATTCAGTGGTGGGACCATTGCGTTGACTGGCCATGTCATGGCGTCCCACCGAACTGCGATCCGTCGGCCAGCTGCGGATGACGGTTGTCCAGCGCCGCGTCCTGCAGCAGTTGCAGGCACAGGTCCTGGTAGCTGATATCGGCGGCGCGCGCCGACATCGGAACCAGTGAATGGCTGGTCATGCCGGGCGAGGTGTTGAGCTCCAGCAGACTGGACTGGCGCGTGGCGGCGTCGATCATCACGTCGACACGGCCCCAGCCGCGGCAACCCAATACCTGGTAAGCGCGCAGCGCCAGCGCCTGGATGATCTCTTCCTCGCCCTGCGGCAGGCCGCAGGGAATCAGGTATTGCGTGTCGTCGGTGAAATATTTGTTCTGGTAGTCATAGTTGCCGTCGGGGGCGACGATACGGATCACCGGCAGCGCGCGGGCCTGTGTACCAGTGCCGATGATCGGGCAGGTGACCTCGTCGCCACAGATGAATTGCTCGCACAACACGTCGCTGTCCAGTTGTGCCGCCTGGGCCACCGCGGCCTGCATCTGCGAATAGCCGAGTACCTTGGTCACGCCGATGGAAGAGCCTTCGCGTGCCGGCTTGACGATCAGTGGCAGACCCAGTGTGTCGGGTAAGGTGATCAGGTCTTTCGCGTCGTAGCTGCCGGCCTGCAGCAGTTGGTAGGCAGGGGTTGGAAGCCCCTCGGCCAACCAGACCCGCTTGGTCATGACCTTGTCAATGGCGATCGCACTGGCCATCACGCCCGAGCCGGTATACGGAATACCCAACAGTTCCAGGGCGCCCTGCACCGTACCGTCTTCGCCAAAGCGACCGTGTAGTGCGATGAAACAACGGGTGAATCCTTCGCCGCGCAGTTCGTGCAAGCCCCGGCTTGCCGGGTCGAAGGCAAACGCATCGACGCCGCCTGCCCGCAGGGCCTGCAACACGCCGGTGCCCGACATCAACGATATCTCGCGTTCGGCCGACACGCCGCCCATCAGCACCGCGACCTTGCCCATGATGGAGGGAGTGGGCGTCATGCCGGCTGCTCCTGGATTTGCGCACCGAGTTCGACCACGCGGGCCGGTACGGCACCGATGTTGCCGGCGCCCATGCACAGCACCACGTCACCGTCCTGGCTGTTGTCGATGATGGCCTGCGCCATGCTCTTGATGTCGTCGATGAAGACCGGCTCGACTTGTCCGGCCACCCGCAATGCGCGTGCCAGCGCCCGGCCGTCGGCGGCAACGATCGGCATTTCGCCGGCCGGATAGACGTCGGACAACAGAACGGCATCGACCTGGCCAATGACCTTGACGAAGTCGTCGAAGCAGTCGCGGGTGCGGCTGTAGCGGTGTGGCTGAAATGCCAGCAGCAGCCGGCGGCCAGGGAAGGCGCCGCGCGCGGCCGCAATCGTCGCCGCCATCTCGACCGGGTGGTGGCCATAGTCGTCGACCAGTGCGAACTGGCCGCCGTGGCTGCAGGCCACCTGGCCATAACGCTGGAACCGGCGGCCGACACCCTGAAAGCGCGCCAGTGCCTGTTGCACTGCGGCGTCCGGGATATTCAGTTCGACCGCCACCGCAATCGCCGACAAGGCGTTGAGCACGTTGTGCCGGCCCGCCAGGTTCAGCACCACCGGCAGGTCGGGCAGGATGACGCCATTGCGCCGCTGTACCGTGAAATGCATCTGCCCGCCAACCGCGCGCACGTCGATCGCGCGCACCTGTGCATCTTCGCCAAAGCCGTAGCTGGTGATCGGGCATGAGACCTGCGGCACGATGTCGCGCACGGGAGCGTCATCGGTGCAAAGGATGGCCGTGCCATAAAACGGCATGCGGTGCAGGAATTCGACGAATGCGGTCTTCAGGCGTTCGAAGTCATGTCCGTAGGTCTGCATGTGATCGGCGTCGATATTGGTGACGATCGCCATCACCGGCAGCAGGTTCAGGAACGAGGCGTCGGATTCGTCGGCCTCGACGACGATGTAGTCCCCCTTGCCCAGACGCGCGTTGGCACCGGCGCTGTTCAGCCGCCCGCCGATCACGAAGGTCGGGTCCAGTCCGGCCTCGTCCAGCACGCTGGCCACCAGACTGGTGGTGGTGGTCTTGCCATGGGTGCCCGCGATGGCGATGCCTTGTTTCAGCCGCATCAGCTCGGCCAGCATGATGGCACGGGGCACCACCGGGATGTGGCGCGCGCGCGCTTCGATCACCTCGGCGTTGTCTTCGTGCACCGCTGTAGTCGTCACGACCGCGTCTGCACCTTCGATGTGGGCCGCGTCATGCCCGACGAACACCCGGATACCCAGAGAATCCAGGCGTTGCAGCGTGGTGCTGGCCGCGATGTCGGAGCCGGAGATCGTGTATCCCAGGCCCAGCAGCACTTCGGCGATGGCCGACATGCCGGAGCCGCCAATGCCGATGAAATGGATGTGCTTGATGGCGTATTTCATGAAGTCACCAATTCCGCACAGGCGCGTGCCACTTGCGCTGTCGCGTCTGTCTTTGCGTAACGGCGCGCTGTCGTGGCGCAGGCCAGCAGGTTCTCGCGCGTGGCCTGGCCAAAAAACTGTGCCAGACGCTGGGCATTGAGCTCGGCCTGCGCCAACAGCCAGCCACCGCCATGGTCGACCAGAAACCGAGCGTTGCGCGTCTGGTGGTCGTCCGCTGCCGACGGCAGCGGTACGAAAAGCGCGGCCACGCCAAGTGCGGCGATCTCGGCCACAGTACTGGCGCCAGCGCGGCAGACCACCAGGTCAGCGTCGGCAAAGGCGGTGGCCATGTCGTCGATGAACGGGGTCAGTTCCGCCTCGACACCGGCGCGCTGGTAGTTGGCCCGCAGCGCATCGATCTGGGCACTGCCGCTTTGGTGCATGACCGTGGGACGCAGTTCTGCCGGAATCAGCGCCAGTGCCTGCGGCACGGTGTCATTCAAGACCCGTGCGCCCAGGCTGCCGCCGACGACCAATACCCGTAGCGGGCCAGTGCGACCGGCAAAGCGTTGCTCGGGCTTGGGCTGACCGATGAATTCGCTGCGCAGCGGATTGCCGACCCATTGCCCCTTGGCCAGCACGTTGGGAAACGCGCTGTAGACCCGGTCGGCCACACCTGCCAATACCCGGTTGGCCATGCCGGCGACGGCGTTTTGCTCGTGCAGCACCAGTGGCTTTCCGAGCAGCACCGCCATCATCGCGCCAGGGAAGGTGATGTAGCCGCCCAGGCCGATCACGACGTCGGGGTGCACCCGGCGCACGACCTGGATGCTTTGCCAGAACGCACGCAGCAGGCGCAGCGGCAGCAGCGCGAGCGTCATGACGCCCTTGCCGCGCACGCCGGAGAAGTCCAGCGCCTCGAATTGAAAGCCCTGCGGTGGCACCAGCCGGCTTTCCATGCTGGCATGGCGGGCGCTGCCTTTGCCGCCGAGCCAGCAGACCGTCCAGCCCTTTGCACGCAGTTCGTGCGCGACTGCCAGCCCCGGAAAAATGTGGCCGCCAGTGCCGCCGGCCATGACCAGCGCGCAACGCGAGGGCACGGCATCGGTACCGGCCCCAAGGCCGGTCTTGCCGGTGTGCGGCGCTTGCGAGCGCATGCCTTCGTCGGATGTGCCCGAGCGCCGGCTCAGTGTGTTCACGTCCGGCCTCCGTGCATCAGCTGACGGCTTTCGATGTCGATGCGCAGTACTACGGCAATCGACACCAGGTTGACCAGGATGGCGGTGCCGCCGAAACTCATCAGGGGCAGCGTCAGGCCCTTGGTCGGCAAGGCGCCGAGGTTTACCCCCATGTTGATGAAGGCCTGAAAACCGATCCAGATACCTACGCCCTGGGCCACCAGACCGGCGAAGATGCGGTCCAGTGCAATCGCCTGGCGCCCGATGTGGATCATGCGGCGCGTCAACCAGATGAACAGCCCGATCACGCTGAGCACGCCCACCAGTCCGAACTCCTCACCGATGACGGCCAGCAGGAAGTCGGTATGGGCCTCGGGCAACCAATGCAGCTTCTCTACGCTGCCGCCCAGGCCGACTCCGAAGATCTCGCCGCGACCAATCGCAATCAGCGAGTGCGAGAGCTGGTAACCTTTTCCGAGTGCATATTGCTCGTTCCAGGGGTCGAGGTAGGCAAAGATCCGTTCGCGTCGCCAGTCGTTGAACATGATCATCATCGAGAACGCGATCACCAGAATGGCCGCGATCAGGAAGAACATGCGCGCATTGACACCGCCCAGGAACAGGATGCCCATGGCAATGACGGCGATTACCATGAAGGCGCCCATGTCGGGCTCTGCCAGCAGCAACACACCGACCATCGCCACGGCTACCGCCATCGGCAGCACCGCGCGGAAGAAACGCTCCTTGACGTCCATCTTGCGCACCATGTAGTCAGCGGCATACAGCAGCACCGAAAACTTGGCCAGTTCGGAAGGCTGGAAGCTGATCGGACCGATCACCAGCCAGCGGCGCGCTCCATTGACGCCCTTGCCCAGCCCCGGGATCAGTACCGCGACCAGCAACAGCAAAGAGACGACGAACAGCCAGGGAGCCCAGCGCTCCCAGGTCGCCACCGGCACCTGGAACGCGATCAGTGCGGCGACGAACGCAATTGCCAGCCATAAAACGTGTCGCACCAGGAAGTAGCTATGGCTGTAGCGTGCGAAACGCGGGTTGTCCGGCATCGCGATGGTGGCCGAATACACCATCACCAGGCCCCATGCCAGCAGGGCCACCGTGACCCAGACCAGCACCTGGTCGAAACTCTCCATCCGCACCGGTGCCTGCAGCGTGTCACGTTTGACCCGTCCCAGGCGCACCGGCAGTTTTTCGCGCGCCGATGCTCCGCCGGCGCTGGAAAACCAGCCACCCAGGCTGCGCGCACGGTCCCAGTTGAGGTTCATGCCACCCCCTGCAACGATGCGCCGGCGTCCAGCGCAAGTGCCTGGACCGCTTCGAGGAAGACCTGGGCGCGGTGTTCGTAGTTGTCGAACATGTCGAAACTGGCACAGGCCGGCGACAACAGTACGGCGTCACCGCCGTGGGCCTGGCGCATGGCCAGATTCACCGCATGGTGCATGTCGCGCGCATCCAGCAGCGGCACACCGCAGGATGCGAGTGCGCTGCGGATCAGTGGCGCATCGCGTCCGATCAGCACCACGGCGCGCGCAGCCGTGGCGATCGGCTCGGCCAGCGGCGAGAAGTCCTGGCCTTTGCCCTCGCCACCCAGGATGGGGACCAGCTTGCGCTCCGCGCCCAGACCGGCCAGCGCGGCGGCGGTGGCCCCGACGTTGGTGCCCTTGCTGTCATCGAAGAACTCGACTTCGCCCACGATGCCGATCGATTCCACGCGGTGGGGTTCGCCGCGGTATTCGCGCAAGCCGTACAGCAGTGGTGCCAGCGTGCAACCGGCCGCCGCCGCCAGTGCCAGCGCGGTGAGTGCGTTGACGGCGTTGTGCCGTCCGCGGATGCGCAGCGCCTCGGCCGGCATCAGCCGCTGCAGTTGCAATGGCTCTGCGTCCTGGCCCTTGCGCCGACGGACGGTGGGGTCGAGTTCCTGGGCCCGCACCAGCCACACCATGCCGTGCACCTGCTCCAGCCCGAACGTTCCGGGAGCGTCGGGCAGGCCGGCGCCAACCGTGGTCCAGCGGCGCATCGGTTGGCCCTTGACGGGTGCGGGCAACATGGCCATGACCTGCGGGTCGTCGCGGTTGAGCACCATCAGGCCTTGTGTGCCAAAGGCGCGTGCCTTGGCCTGCGCATAAGCGGCCATGTCTCCATGCCAGTCCAGATGGTCCTGTGTCAGGTTCAGCACGCAGGCGGCGCTGGGTTCGAACGGGACGGCCGCCACCGCATGGTCAGCCAGCGCAGGCGCTGCCATGTCGGCGAGCTGGAAGCTGGACAGTTCCAGCACCCAGACCTGCGGCAAGTCGTCTCCGTCCAGCCGTGCCGCCAGCGTGTCCAGCAGCGTCGGGCCGATGTTGCCGGCCAGCGCCACGGTCTTGCCGGCCCGCTCGATCAACTGGCCCGTCAACGAGACCACGGTGGTCTTGCCATTGGTGCCGGTGACGGCCAGTATTTCGGGCGTGTAGTCGAGGCTTTCGCGCAGTTCGGCCAGTGCCTGGCTGAACAGGTCGAGTTCGCCCCAGACCGGGATGCCGGCGCCGCGGGCGGCAACGAGCAGCGGTGCGACCTGGGCCGGGCTCAGTCCCGGACTCTTGAGCACCAGGGCCGGTTGTACCAGCGTGAGCATGGCCGCGTCGAGGGCAGCATGGACGAAGCGGGACTGCGGCCATTCTTCAGCCAGGCGCGCACGCTGTGGCGGGTCGGCACGGGTGTCGGCCACGGTGACGCGTGCGCCCGCACGCGCGCACCAGCGTGCCATCGCCAGGCCGGACGCGCCCAGGCCCAGGATCAGTACGGAGGTGTGTCGCAGCGTGGCCATCGGTTCAGCGCAGCTTCAGGGTGGACAGGCCCACCAGGCACAACAACATCGTGATGATCCAGAAGCGGACCACCACTTGGGACTCTTTCCAGCCGGTTTTCTCGAAATGGTGGTGCAGTGGCGCCATCTTGAGCAGCCGGCGGCCTTCTCCGTAGCGGCGCCGGGTGTATTTGAAATAGCTGACCTGTGCCATCACGGACACGGCCTCGACGACGAAGATGCCGCCCATGATGGCAAACACGATTTCCTGTCGCACGATGACGGCGATGGTGCCCAGCGCGCCTCCGAGCGCCAGTGCGCCCACGTCGCCCATGAAGACCTGGGCTGGATGGGTGTTGAACCACAGGAAGGCCAGGCCGGCACCCGCCATGGCGGAGCAGAAGACCAGCAATTCGCCCGACCCGGGGATATGCGGAAACAGCAGGTATCTGGAGAACACCGCACTGCCGGTGACATAGGCGAACACACCTAGCGCCGACCCGACCATGACCACCGGCATGATGGCCAGGCCGTCCAGACCGTCGGTCAGGTTCACGGCGTTGCTCGACCCGACGATCACCAGATAGGTCAGTACCACGAAACCGAGCACCCCCAGCGGGTAGCTGACTTCCTTGAAGAACGGCAGCAGCAACCCGGCCTTGGGCGGCAGGCTGAGGTCAAAGCCGGACTGTACCCAGCGGATGAACAGCTCCAGCACGCGCATGTTCGAACTCTCGGAAATGCTGAATACCAGGTACAGCGCCGCGACCAGTCCGATTACCGATTGCCACAGGTATTTCTCGCGCGAGCGCATGCCCTCGGGGTTCTTGTCGACGACCTTGCGCCAGTCGTCGACCCAGCCGATGGCGCCGAAGCCCAGCGTGACCAGCAGCACGATCCAGACGAAGCGGTTGGACAGGTCCATCCACAACAGCGTCGACACCGCGATGCAGATCAAGATCAGCACCCCGCCCATGGTCGGTGTGCCGCTCTTGCTGAGGTGGGTTTCCATGCCATAGCCGCGGATCGGCTGGCCGATCTTGAGCCGGGCCAGGTTGCGGATCACGGATGGGCCGGCTATCAGGCCGATCAGCAAGGCTGTCATGGCCGACAGGACGGCGCGCAGGGTCAGGTACTGAAACACGCGCAGAAAGCCGAATTCCGGCCCCAGCGTCTGCAACCATTGCGCGAGGCTCAGCAACATGCGGCGTCTCCGGTGGCGGCTGACAGGCACTGTGCGTGCTGGACAAGTGTCTCGACCACTTTTTCCATCTGCATGAAGCGTGAACCTTTGACGAGGATGCTGGCCATGGCGCCAGACTGCTGGCGCACCGCATCTGCCAGCGCGGCCATGCTGTCGAAATGGCGTGCGCCGGGAAATGTCTGTCCAGCATGGTTGGACAGGGCGCCGAGCGTGAACAGTGAATCGATGCCCAGTGCATGGGCGCGTTCGCCAGCCTGTGCATGAAACAGCGGTCCCTGCTCGCCGACTTCGCCCATGTCGCCGAGCACCAACAGGCGCGGCGCCGGCAAGGTCGCCAGCATCGCGATGGCCGCGTCGACCGAGTCGGGGTTGGCGTTGTAGCTGTCGTCGACCAGCGTGCAGCAATGGTCGCCCAGCCTCAAAGTCTGTGTCCGCGAGCGCCCCTTGACCGGCTCGAAGGCCTGCAGGCCGGCCGCAATGTGCGGCAGCGGCACGCCGGCAGCCAGCGCACTGGTGGCGGCGGCCAGTGCGTTGTGCACGTTATGCCGCCCGGCCATGTGCAGCGTGAAGGCCAGCGGGCCTTCGGGCGTATCTGCCTGGACCTGCCAGGCACCGTCGAGCCAGCGCGCCGCCATGCAGTGCACGTCCGCAGTCGCGGCCAAGGGATCGGCGGGCAATGTGATCGAAAAAGTGCGGTAGCGACGTGCACCGGCCAGCTTGCGCCACAACTCTGCGAACGCGTCGTCCTGCGGAAATACCGCAGTGCCGTCGGCGGCCAGTACCTCGATGACGGCGCCATTCTCGCGTGCCACCGCCTCGACCGTGGCCATGAATTCCAGGTGTTCGCGTTGCGCGTTGTTGACCAGCGCCACCGTAGGGCGAGCGATCGCAGCCAGTCGCGCGATTTCGCCCGGGTGGTTCATGCCCAGTTCGACAACTGCCACGTGGTGGCTCTCGCGCAGGCGCAACAGCGTCAGTGGCAGGCCGATGTCGTTGTTGAAGTTGCCCTGGGTCGCCAAGGCCGCATCGCCATGCCATTGCTGCACGATGGCCGCCAGCATCTGCGTGACGGTGGTCTTGCCGTTGCTACCGGTCACCGCGATCAGCGGCAGTGTGAATTGCGCGCGCCAACCGCAGGCGAGGTCGCCCAGCGCCTGGCGCGTGTCGGCGATCACGATGCCTGGCAGACCCGACCGCGCCAGCGCATCGGCGTCGCTGCACAATGCGGCTGCCGCACCGGCCGCCTTGGCCTGTGCCAGGAACTGGTTGGCGTCGTACGTGTCGCCCCTGATCGCGACGAACAGATCGCCCTGGCGCAAGCTGCGCGTGTCGGAGTGCACCCGCAAAATCGGCTGGCGCGGATTGCCGTGCAGCACGGCGCCGGGCAGCCAGCGCAGCGCTTGTGCCAGTTCCATCATGCTGCCGCTCCTGTGCTGCGCGCGGTCGCTGCGCGCCGCTGCAATGCGCCGCGCACCTGCGCCAGATCGGAGAAGGGGCGGCGCTGTCCGGCCACTTCCTGATAGTCTTCGTGCCCCTTGCCTGCGACCAGAATCACGTCGGCAGCGTCGGCGTCGGCCACGGCCAGCGCGATGGCCTGCGCACGGTCGGCCTGACGCTGCACGCCGGAATGTCCGGCCAGTGCCGGCATGATCTGCTCGATGATGCCTTGCGGATCTTCTCCGCGCGGGTTGTCGCTGGTCACGACCACCTGGTCCGCCACACTGGCGGCGGCTCCCATCAGCGGACGCTTGCCAGGGTCGCGATTGCCGCCGCAACCGAACACACACCACAGGCGACCACTGCGCTGGCGGGCCAATGGACGCAAAGCGGCAAGCGCCTTGTCGAGCGCATCGGGCGTGTGGGCATAGTCGACGGCAACCAGCGGCATTCCCGGTGCGTGCACGCGTTGCATGCGCCCGGGTACCGGCGCCAGGCTGGTGCAGGCACGCAGGCATTGCGCCAGCGGGACGTCCAGCGTGCGCATCGCGGCTATCACGCCCATCAGATTGGACACGTTGTACTGGCCGATCAGGCTGGTGGTCAGGTGGTGCCTTTGCCCCGCCTCGATCACGTCGAACGCCAGGCCGTCGCCGTCGATTTCAATGTTGCACGCTTGCAGCCGGGCCGGGCGTTCGCAAGAAAAGCTCCAGATATCGAGTCCACGGCTGTCCAGCATCTGCAGCAACTCCGGGCCCTTGGCGTCGTCGATGTTGATGACCGCCGCCTTGAGCCCAGGCCAGAAGAACAGCCGGGTCTTGGCGCGCCAATATGCTTCCATCGAGCCGTGGTAATCCAGATGATCCTGCGTGAGGTTGGTGAAGATTGCGGTATGGATCGCGGTACCGTCCAGCCGGTGCTCGTCGATGCCGATCGACGAGGCCTCCAGTGCACAGGCGCAGATGCCGGTGTCGGCGAACTGACGCAGGCTGGCTTGCAGCAGTACCGGATCAGGTGTCGTCAGCCCGGTGGCGGTGAGGCCCGCCTGCAACTCCGAGTCGGCGGCATCCGCTGCGGGTGGCCGGCCGACGCCCAGCGTGCCGATCACGGCGC
This sequence comes from Burkholderiaceae bacterium, assembly GCA_039934375.1. Taxonomy (GTDB): domain Bacteria; phylum Pseudomonadota; class Gammaproteobacteria; order Burkholderiales; family Burkholderiaceae_C; genus CAISIP01. The sequence goes on from JBDTMH010000013.1 coordinate 22,375, forward strand.
AGGGCCGTGCCAGCTCCAGCAGTGGGCTCGACAAGGCCTGCGCCAGCCACCATGCGGTCGAGGTCTTGCCATTGGTGCCGGTGACCGCCAGTACGTGCAACTGACGCGAGGGCGTTCCATAGTAGGCGCTGGCGATCAGCGCACTGGCGGCCTTCAGGCCACGGTAACTGGCGATGCAGTCGCCCTGCAGGCCATGCTGCTGCACTCCTTCGCGCTCGACCAGACAAGCGACGGCACCTTGCGCCAACGCGGCCGGAACGTGGGCGCGGGCATCATGTGCTGCGCCTGGCCAGGCGATGAATCCGTCGCCCGGCGCGACCTTGCGGCTGTCGGTCTGCAACTGGCCGCGCACCTGCTGGTGCAACCACAACGCAGCGAGCTCGGGCGTGTGCAGTTCCTGCATCACAGGCTTTCCTCGACGGCGGTGACGATTTGCGGCTTGACCGCCATGTCCGGTGTCACACCCATCAGGCGCAGGGTCTGCTGCACGGTCTCGCTGAACACCGGTGCGGCCACCTCGCCGCCGTAATATTTACCGCCACTGGGCTCGTCGATCATCACCGCCACGACGATCCGGGGCTTGTCGATCGGCGCCATGCCGGTGAACCACGCACGGTACTTGTTGGTTGCATAACCCTTGCCAACCTGCTTGTGTGCAGTGCCGGACTTGCCACCGACCGAGTAACCGATGGTCTGCGCGCGTTGGCCGGTCCCGCCGGGCCCGGCGGCCATCTGCAGCATCTTGCGCACGGCGGCGGCATTCTGCGCCGAAAATATCGGGATGCCAGTGGCCGGTTCCGGGCTCTTGAGGATGGTGGCCGGAACCAACGCGCCGTCATGGGCAAAGGCGGTATACGAATGGGCCATCTGGAACAGCGATGCCGACAGACCGTAGCCATACGCCATCGTGGCCTGCTCAACCGGCTTCCAGATCTTCCAGGGCCGCAGCCGGCCGGTCACCGTACCGGGAAACTGCAACTGCGGCTTCTGGCCGTAGCCGAGCGCGGTATAGGTGTTCCACATCTCGTGCGGGCTCATCTTCTGGGCGATCTTCAGCGCGCCGATGTTGCTGGATTTCTGGATCACGCCTTCGACCGTCAAGGTGCCGTAGTCGTGCGTGTCGCGGATCGTGAAGCCGCCAATGCTGTAGCGCCCCGGTCCGGTCTCGATCAGCGTCTGCGGCGTCACGCGCCCGGCCTCGAGCGCCATCGCGACCGTGATCGGTTTCATCGTCGAGCCAGGCTCGAACACGTCGGTCAGGGCCCGGTTGCGCAGTTGTTCGCCGGTCAACCCACGCCGGTCGTCTGGCGCGAAACTCGGGTAATTGGCCATGGCCAGCACTTCACCGGTGATCGCGTCGATGACGACGACGCTGCCGGCCTTGGCCTTGTTGGACGTCACCGCCTCGCGCAGCTTCTGGTAAGCGAAGAACTGGATCTTGCTGTCGATGCTCAGCTGGATATCCTTGCCATCGACCGGTGGGACCTGCTCGCCGACGCTTTCGACGACCCGTCCCAGCCGGTCCTTGATGACGCGGCGCGAACCCGCTCGACCGGCCAGTTGGCTGTCAAACGCCAGCTCGATGCCTTCCTGGCCCTTGTCTTCGATATTGGTAAAGCCGACTACGTGTGCCGTGGCTTCACCTTCCGGGTGTTCGCGCCGGTACTCCTTGCGCTGGTAGATACCCTTGAGGCCAAGTGCCTGGATCTGCTTGCCCACCGATTCGTCGACCTGGCGCTTGAGCCAGACGAAGGTCTTGTCCTCGTCCTCGAGTTTGTGCTGCAGGCTGGCCAGCGGCATGTCGAGCAGCTTGGCCAACTGCTTGATCGCGGCCGGATCGTCGCGCGGCACGTCTTCGGGAATCGCCCAGATGCTGGGTGCCGGCACGCTGGAGGCCAGGATCATGCCGTTGCGGTCGATGATGCGACCGCGGTTGGCCGGCAGTTCCAGCGTGCGCGCGAAACGGACCTCGCCCTGACGCTGGTAGAAGTCGTTGGCCAGCACCTGGATATACACAGCGCGTGCGGCCAGCACGGCGAACCCCACCGCGGCGGCGGCCACCACCAGCTTGCTGCGCCATACCGGCGTGCGGCTGGCCAGCAGCGGGCTGGAGGTATAGGGAATGCTCTTGCGGCTCATACCTTAACCTTCACGCAATGCGCTGCAGTGAACCTTGGGGGTGCTTACCCGCGCCATCATGGCAACCTCCCGGACGCAGCGCGGGCGGCACCGTCAGCCGTGGCGGGGGTGTTGCTAGCGTCTGAGTAGGCGACGTAATGCGTGATCGCCGGCGTGGCCGGGCGCATTTGCAGCTTTTCCCGCGCCAGCTTTTCCACCCGCTGCGGCGTGGCCTGCAGACGGCGTTCGACTTGCAGTCGGTCGCGTTCTGTTTCGATACGCCGGCCTTCGGCGTTGGCGCGTTCCATCTCGGTGAACAGGTGACGCGACTCATACTGAACGTTGACCAGGTACAGGGCGCTGGCCATGACGGCCAGCAGCAACACCAGATTGAGCCGGGTCACTGGACAACCCTCGGTGCTGTACGCTGCGGGATTCGCCTTGGGGTGGCCCGGCGGCAGACTGGACGACCCTGCGTGCTGTGCACTGCGGGATTCGCCTTGGGAACGGCCCGGCGGCTCATGCCTGCGTCCTTTGCGCAATGCGCATCATGGCGCTGCGCGAACGCGCATTGGCTCCAACTTCGCTAGCCGATGGTTTGATGCGCCCGAGCGCGCGCAGGCGCAGCGCCTGCGGCGGCGCGAACGGGACGCGACGGTCAACTTTTTCGCGCGCGTGGCTGGCGATGAACTGTTTGACGATACGGTCTTCCAAAGAGTGAAAGCTGATCACGACCAGCATGCCCTGGGGTTGCAACACGTCGATGCTGTTGGTTAGCGCTGTCTGCAAGGCTTCAAGCTCGGCGTTGATGAAAATCCGAAAAGCCTGAAATGTGCGCGTTGCAGGGTTCTGGCCCTGCTCGCGGGTTTTGACCGTGTCAGCCACGAGCTTGGCCAGCTCGGTGGTGGATGAAATTGCGCCCCGTTCCTGTCGGCGAGCAACAATCGCCTTTGCAATGGCGCCAGCAAACCGTTCCTCACCATAGTCACGAATCACCTCCGCAATCTGATTGACGGGTGCATCGGCAAGCCATTGCGCAACACTCTGACCGCGTGTCGTGTCCATGCGCATGTCCAGTGGCCCCTCGAAACGGAAGCTGAAACCACGAGTGGGATCGTCGATCTGCGGCGAACTCACGCCCAGATCCATCAGGATGCCGGCAACCGAGGACGGTCCGAGTTCGTGCAACTGATCGAACCCCTGGTGCCGGATCGAGAAACGCGCATCGTCGATCAGGGCCGCATTGGCCACCGCCTGCGGATCCTTGTCGTACGCGATCAAACGGTCCTGTGGCCGCAGCCGCGACAGCATCAGCCGGCTGTGACCGCCGCGGCCGAAGGTCGCGTCGACGAAGGTCTGCGGCTGCGAGGGTTGCGGCTGGCCGAGCAAGGCGTCTACCGCTTCGTGCAACAAAACGGTGGTGTGGATCAACCCGGTGCTCACGTTCGGCATTCAAAAGGAAAAGTCCTTGAACACGTCGGGCATCTCGCCCTGCATGGCCTTGGCTTCCTGGTCTTCGTAGGTCGCCTTGTCCCAGAGTTCCAGATGGTTGCCCATGCCCAGCAGCACGGTTTCACGTGTAATGCCCGCTGCCTGGCGCAATTCGGGGGACACCAGCACCCGGCCGGTGCCGTCCATGTCCACGTCCATCGCATTTCCCAGGAAAATGCGTTTCCACCACTGAGCCGCCATCGGCAGTGCGGCGACACGGTCGCGGAATTTCTCCCATTCGACGCGCGGAAACACCATCAGACAGCCATGGGGATGGCGGGTGATCGTCAGTTGGCCGCCATCCGCTGCGCCCAGGGCGTCGCGATGCCGGGTCGGCACCGACAGGCGACCCTTGGCATCCAGCGTCAACGACGAGGCCCCTTGAAACACGATGATTGACCCTTGGCAGATGGAACACGCGCGTTATGGCGTGGGAATCACACCAAACACCACTTAATTGCACTTTTTTGCACTGTAGCAGCATTTGCCAGGGATGCAACGTGTGTTGCATGAAATTTTTCCAATGAAATCAACGACTTAGAAGGCATTTTGCAGTCAAATTGACGACAAAATCCTTTCTAAATGAATCACTTACAGCGATATATGAAAGTAACGCATGAGACTGAAGCAGGTCAGTCGCGTATTTTCTACAGGATGTAACGGGACAGGTCTTCGTCCTGACTTAGTTCCGAAAGCCGTGCGTTGACGTAGGCTGCGTCGACCACCACGGTCGTTCCGTGCAGTGTACTGGCTTCGAAGCTGACCTCTTCGAGCAGGCGCTCCATCACGGTCGACAGGCGGCGCGCGCCGATGTTTTCGGTACGCTCGTTGACGTCGTAGGCGATCTGCGCCAGGCGTGTAACACCATCGGGCGTGTAGTCGATGGTGACGTCTTCGGTGGCCAGCAAGGCCTGGTACTGCTTGACCAGTGACGCGTGGGTCTGGGTCAGAATCGATTCGAAGTCCTGCACCGACAGCGATTGCAGTTCGACCCGGATCGGAAAACGGCCCTGAAGCTCCGGAATCAGATCGCTGGGCTTGCTCAGATGGAACGCGCCCGAGGCGATGAAAAGGATGTGGTCGGTCTTGATCATGCCGTACTTGGTCGACACGGTCGTGCCTTCGACCAGCGGCAGCAGATCGCGCTGCACGCCCTGGCGCGACACCTCACCGGCATTGCTGCCCTCGGAACGCGAGGTCACCTTGTCGATCTCGTCGATGAAGACGATGCCGTTCTGCTCGGCTGCCGCCAGTGCCTGGGTCTTGATGTCGTCCTCGTTGACCAATTTGGCGGCTTCCTCATCCTGTACCAGCTTGAGCGCGTCGGCCACCGGCAGCTTGCGCGTCTGGCGTTTCTGTTGGCCCATCTGGCCGAACATACCGCGCAACTGTTCGGTCATTTCCTCCATGCCCGCCGGCCCCATGATATCGAGCTGCGGGCTGGCCTGGCTCAGGTCGATCTCGATCTCGCGCGTGTCCAGCTGGCCTTCGCGCAACTTCTTGCGGAATGCCTGGCGTGCGGTGCTCTCGGGTTGTTCGGGGCTGCGCTTGCCGCCTTCCTCGCCGCGTGGCGGCGGGATCAGGATGTCCAGGATGCGCTCCTCGGCGGCGTCGAGCGCGCGTTCGCGCACCGCCGTCTTGGCCGATTCGCGTGTCTGCTTCACGGCCACATCGGCCAGGTCACGGATGATCGAATCGACGTCCTTGCCGACATAACCGACCTCGGTGAATTTGCTCGCCTCGACTTTGATGAAGGGCGCATCGGACAGCCGTGCCAGGCGGCGGGCAATCTCGGTCTTGCCGACGCCGGTGGGCCCGATCATCAGGATGTTCTTTGGCGTAATCTCCGCGCGCAGGCTGCCCTGTACTTGCTGACGGCGCCATCGGTTGCGCAGCGCGATCGCGACCGCGCGCTTGGCCTGGTTCTGGCCGACGATGTGCTTGTCGAGCTCCTGGACGATTTGTTGGGGGGTGAGGGAGGACATGTTCATAGGATGACGCGCGCAAGGCGCTGCTGCGATTTCAGGGCTTGCCGGGAGCGGGCGGCGCCGGCAGTGCGTGTGCACTGCAACGGCGCGCCAATGTCACGGCAGGGTTTCGATGGTGTGGTGCATGTTGGTGTAGATGCACAACTCGCCGGCAATCTCCAGCGACTTGCGCACGATGTCGGCGGCCGGCATCTCGGTATGACCGAGCAGGGCGATGGCGGCCGCCTGTGCGTACGCGCCGCCCGAGCCTATCGTGACGATGCCGTTTTCCGGCTCCAGTACGTCGCCATTGCCGGTGATGATCAGCGACGCGTCCTTGTCAGCCACGGCCAGCATGGCTTCGAGGCGGCGCAGGACACGGTCGGTGCGCCAGTCGCGTGTGAGTTCGATCGCAGCGCGCACCAGATGGCCCTGGTGCTTCTCCAGTTTGGCCTCGAAGCGTTCGAACAACGTGAAGGCGTCGGCCGTGGCGCCGGCAAAACCTGCGAGTACCTTGCCGTGGTAGAGCTTGCGCACCTTGCGCGCCGTACCCTTGATCACGATGTTGCCCAATGTGACCTGTCCATCGCCACCAATGGCGACGTCGGTTCCGTCGGCGGTCTTGCGCCGCACGCTGATGATGGTGGTTCCGTGAAATTGTTCCATGATTACCTGTTGTCAGGGCCGTGGCGGCCCGCTGCCGGAAGATGCCGGACGGCAGCTCAATGCGATCGCATCACGACCCTGGCGTGGTCGTGGATTCCGACGACGCCGAAGAACGCAGCCACCAGGCGATGCAGATCAAGGAATTGCACGTGGCAACCGTTGCTCTGCAGATTGGCCACCCAGTTCAATATGCTGCCGGCGGCCGAGAAATCAACCCGTATCAGGTTGGCGCACGACACGACCAGTTGCTGCGAACCCTTGCGCTCGCTTTCCATGCGCGCCAGTGCCTCGGCCGCGTCGCCCAGGACCTCGCCAGAAAGTTCGGATACCGCCGCCTGGATCGACTCGATGCCCATGATCAGCGTTGGCGCCTGCTGTCCGTGCGCGGGCACCGGTCGCGCGTCCAGCGCGCTGCGGTCGGTGTCGTAGGCGCCACCTGTTGGCCCAACCGCCGTGAAGTCGCAGCGCACGCGCTGCCAACTCGGGGGCGACACCTCGAAGGTCACGCAGTAGTCTAGCGCGACCAGTTCGAACTCATCGCGCAGGCCCATGACACGCATGGCGTCGAGCCGCAATTTCCAACTGGCCTGGCCGCCGCTGCGGTCCCCCGATGGTGCACAGCGACGCAGCGCCGACTCCAGCGATGCGACGCCGGCAAAATGCAGATTCACCGGTGTTGTGCACCATTCGGCAATCAATTCGGCCATCGCCTCGACCGCGTCCGCTTCAATCTGGGCGATCGGCGCCCAGTCGAGGTACCAGGGCGCCGGCGCATTGGCCAGGGCCAGGCGCAGGTCGTCGACGGAACTGGCCACGAACTGTGCCGGACTGCGCCACAAGGGGTCGGCCGTGAGTCGAGACGGCAAGGTACGCACCAGGGCGCTGGCATGCTTGCGCCCGAGATTGGCCGGTATCGAAAACCACGGTGGCGCCGAGCGATGGAACCGCTCCGCGAATTCGATTGCCGCGATGTCGAAATGTCCCTGGCGCCCGGTTGCGCGGTACAGGTCGAGCAGGGCCATGCCCCAGCGCACGGCGCGGTCGGGCTTGGCGTCCGAATTGGACAACGCCGTTTGCAGGCTGGTCTCTGCGCCACCTTCGTCGCCGTTGGCAAAGCGGATCGCCGCCTCTTCCAGTTCCGGGTCGGACATGCCCTCAACCCACTCCACGGGGGTCGGACGTGAATGCAGGAAGCCAAGCCCCGACACGGCCACCGGCGCGTTGTGCGACGCTGGCGGTGCCTTGTCGATGGGAAGTTCCGTGGGCCCGGTGCTCGGGCCAAATCCGGAATGGTTCTGGGTCGTCGGAAAATCGGAGGCCTCGGCCTCTGCCATGCTGGCATCGGGGCGCATCGGGCTCAGGCGTGTCGGCGCGTAAGACAGGTCGGACTCGGCCTGTGGCGATGATTGCGACAGCGCGGGGTCCGCGCCGGCGGCAGGGCTGGTGGCTGCGGGCATGCTGCCCGGCCTTGGAGCGCCGCTGCTCTTGCCCTGCCACCACTGGTTGGACATCTGGGCTTCGATTTCGTCGATCTTCTTGATCGTCATCGCCCGTTCGTCCGGATTGGACGGCAAGCTGCTCTGGAAATACGATGGTCGGCCCGCAAGATCGGCGCTGGAGGCAGGGTCCCGGCTGCGCAACTTGCGCAACTGGTCGAACTCGCGCCTGCGCACGAAGTCGTTTTGCCGCTTGCGCTCGATCATCTCCTTGAGCGCCTGCTTGCTGTAGCCGGCCTCGGGCTCCGGATCCTGCTTGTCCAGATCCGTCCAGTTCGTCGTCGGATTGCGAACGAACTTCGCAACCTTGGACAAGAGGCTGGGGTTGTTGTCTTTTGCGGACATCGTCAGGTCGGTATGTGCAAAAGATTCTACGCGCCAGTCGAAGCTCGCCCTAGTCGCCGAACATCTTCTGCTTGAGCTCGCGGCGCTGCTGGGCCTCCAGCGACAAGGTTGCGGTTGGTCGCGCGAGCAGGCGTCCGACACCGATGGGTTCACCCGTTTCGTCGCAATAGCCGTAGTCGCCGGCGTCGATGCGCCCGATCGACTGTTCGATCTTCTTGAGCAACTTGCGTTCGCGGTCGCGGGTTCGCAACTCGAGTGCGTGTTCCTCCTCGATCGTCGCGCGATCCGCCGGGTCCGGCACGACGACGGTGTCTTCGCGCAGATGCTCGGTGGTTTCTCCGGCGCTGGTCAGGATCTCGCCCTTGAGCATTGTCAGTTTGAGGCGAAATGCCGCAAGCTGCTTCTCGTTCATGTAGGCGTCGTCGGGCATCGCGAGCAATTCTGCGTCCGACAGTTGCTCCGCCGACTTGGACTTCCAGTTGTTTGCCAGCTTGGGGTCCTTGTGGGTTGACGACGCCAGCGGCGGAATGATCACCGGTGTCGCCGGCAGTGGCGCGTAGCTGGCCTTGGCCGCTGTCGACGCGACCGACTGTGCCATTGACGGCACGGTCAGCGAGGCCAGGCGCGACGATGGCCGGCCGGTGCGCTGGGGCACGCCCGAGGCCGACATGATGCTGGTCGGTGGCATCACCCGGGTGTCGGGCTTGTTGGCGGGGGCTGCGGCTTCTGGTTTGGTGGCGACCGACGACGGAGCGGGCATTGTCTTCTTGGTCGCGGCGGCTTTTTTAGCCGTCGGCTTCTTCACCGGGGTGACGGAGGCCGGTTTGGTCGCTGGCGGTTTCGCAGCGACGGCTGGCGGCTTGGTTGCGGGGCGGGACGCCGGCTTCTTTTCAGCGACCTTGGCGGCAGGTTTGCCGCCCGACGTCTTGGCTGCGGGCTTCTTGGCCGCAGTTGTAATCCCCTTGACGGGTGTTTTGGTGGCCGGTTTGACCTTGGCTGGCATGGCTTTCACTTCGAGACTCCTCACAGAACCAGACTGTCCATGGTTGTTGACGTCAGACCTGCCACTGACGGACGCCCCCATCCCTCATTTGCCAGGGGTGGTAGTCCCCGGTCAGCGTGCTGCCACACGCGGCAGCTTTCTTCGGCGGGCGAGTGTACCCTTTATCGCAGACGATGCCCAAAAATCGCACCGGTGGCGTCAACAATAAGGGAAGTTTCGACCACTTCGCAGCCTGGATCAGACCAGACATTGCTCCAGACCTTGCAGCAAGATGTCCTTGGGCAGGTCGATGCCAATGAACACCATCTTGCTCAGTCGCTGCTCTTCGGCCTTCCACTGTGGCCCCAGGTCGCTGCCCATGAGTTGGTGCACGCCCTGGAAAATCACCTTGCGGTCGGTCCCCTTCATGTTCAGCACACCCTTGTAACGCAGCATGCGCGGGCCGTAGATATTGACGATGGCACCCAGGAAATCTTCCAGCTTGGCGGGGTCGAAGGCGCGTTCGGAGCGGAACACGAAGCTCTTCACATCGTCGTCGTGGTGATGGTGGTGACCGCCCTCGTGCTGGTGCGACGGATGGTCGCAATGTTCGCCATGGTCATGGCCATCGTCATGACCATGCGCGTGATCGTGCTCGTGATCATCTTCCTTCAGGAAGTCGGGGTCGATCTCCAGCTTGGTGTTCAGGTTGAAGCCACGCAGGTCGAACACGTCCTTGATCGCCACCTCGCCGAAGTGCACCGCGGTCTGCGGCGCACGCGGATTCATGTGTTTGAGACGGTGCATCAGCGCATCGACCTCGTCCTTGGCGACCAGATCCGTCTTGCTGATGAAGATCTGGTCGGCGAAACCCACCTGGCGTCTCGCCTCCTGGCGTTCGTTGAGTTGCGTGGCCGCATGTTTGGCGTCGACCAGCGTCAGGATGGAGTCGAGCAGGTAGCTCTCGGCAATCTCCTCGTCCATGAAAAAGGTCTGCGCCACCGGGCCGGGATCGGCCAGGCCGGTGGTCTCAATGACGATCCGGTCGAAATCCAGTTCGCCGCGGCGTTTCTTGGCGGCCAGGTCTTGCAGTGTAGTGCGCAGGTCTTCGCGGATGGTGCAGCAGATGCAGCCATTGCTCATCTGGATGATCTGCTCCTTGACGTCGGATACCAGGATGTCGTTGTCGATGTTCTCTTCGCCGAACTCGTTCTCGATGATCGCGATCTTCTGACCATGGGCTTCGGAAAGCACACGCTTGAGCAGCGTGGTTTTTCCGGAGCCGAGGAAGCCGGTGAGGATGGTGGCGGGAATGAGGCTCATGGGATGCTCCTGACGGTCTGAGACTGTTTTCGTGCGTTATCAGGGCGCTGGCGGCCCGACGCATTCCAAAAAAGCAAGGTGGGGAGTGTACCGGCCAATTGCAAGCGGCTATTTGCGCATGACCACCAGACCCTTCAGATACTCGCCTTCTGGAAAGCGTATCGTCATCGGGTGGTCCGGCGCACCGCCCAGGCGCGCGATGATGAAGCCGTCGACCCCGGCGTCGGTGCCGGCCGAGGCCACGATCTTGTGGAACAGGTCCACGCTGATTCCACCCGAGCACGAAAACGTGAACAGGAATCCTCCCGGTGCCAGCAGCTTCATCGCCAATCGGTTGATGTCCTTGTAAGCACGGGCCGCACGCTCGGCATGCGCAACAGTGGGCGCAAACTTTGGTGGGTCGAGCACGATCGCGTCGAAACTCCGGCCGTCGGCCACGAAGCGGCGCAAGGCCGCGTTCACATCGGCCTCTTGCAGCGTCGAGCGGTGCGCCTCGAACCCGTTGTGCTCCAGATTGAGGCCCGCCAGAGCCAGTGCCGGTCCTGACGAGTCGATCGAGGTGACATGGCCGGCGCCGCCGGCCAGCGCGGCAACGCTGAAGCCGCCGGTGTAACAGTAGCAGTTCAGTACCTGGTCGAAGCCCAGCTGGCTTGTGGTGCGGTAAAAGCGTTCCCGGCTGTCGCGCTGGTCCAGGTAAAAACCCGTCTTGTGTCCGTGGGCGATGTTCAGCGCCAGTTGCCAGCCGTGTTCGCGGATGACCAGGTCGAGCGGCCCGTCGCCGCGCAGCCAACCAGTTTCTTCAGCCAGACCTTCGAGCTTGCGGCTGCTGGCGTCTGAGCGCTCATATAGCCGTTCCAGGGCGGTGTGGCGCAACAGCGCGTCGGCCAGCACCGCCTTCCAGCGCTGAGCGCCTGCCGACAGGAATTGCGCCACCAGGGTGTCGCCATAACGATCCACGACCAGCCCGGGCAAACCGTCCGATTCGCCATGGACCAGGCGCATCGCGTCACTCTGAATGTCGAAGCGTCTGCGCGCGGCGATGGCCGCGGCGCAAGTCGCATCAAAGAATGCGGCGTCGATGCGCTGGTTGGCGTCAAAGCTCCAGACCCGGGCCCGGATGCGCGAATGCGGGCTGAACGCAGCCCAGGCCAGAAAATCTCCGGTATGCGATTCGACACGCACGGTTTCACCCGCATCGGCTGCGCCGCGCGCGATCGCGGACTCGAAGATCCAGGGATGGCCGCGCAGCAGCGAACGCTCCTTGCCCGGGTGCAGGCGTAATACTTTCATGGACCGGATTGTCGGCCCTGACTTGCCCAGCATCGATCGCCACGGGCAGGAGCAGAACACGTCGTCTGGCTATTTCGGTCCGGACGGTTTGCGCCGGGCCCTGGGGTGGGCAGCGTCGTAGGCTTTGGCCAGATGCTGGAAATCGAGTCGGGTATAGACCTGCGTGGTCGTGATATTGGCGTGCCCCAGCAACTCCTGCACCGCGCGCAGGTCGCCACTGGACTGCAGTAAGTGACTGGCGAATGAATGGCGCAGCATGTGCGGATGGACCGGTGTCGGCAGGCCGGCCAACTGGCTGCGCCGTTGCAGGCGCTGCCAGATGGCCGGTGCGCTGAGCCGGGTGCCATGGCGGCCAGTGAAAAGTGCGGCCTGGGGTGCACACAGCCGCTGCCCGCGGATTGCCAGCCAGGCGGCGACGGCACAAACTGCCTTGGCGCCGATCGGCACGCTGCGCCGCTTCGAGCCCTTGCCCAGCACATGGGCTTCGCCTGCGTCGAGGTCGAGCCAGCCGCGCGCCTGTGTGCTGGCCTGGACGTCCAGACCAGCCAACTCGCCGACCCGCAGTCCGCCGCCGTACAGCAACTCGACGATTGCCGCGTCGCGCGCCTCCAGCCAGGCATCGGCGGCAGCGTTTTGGTAGCTGGCCAACTGCACCGCATCGTCGACGCTCAGGGCCTTGGGCAGCGGCTTGGCCGCCTTGGGCGCATGCACGTCCTGGGCCGGGTTGGCAGTGATCAGTCCTTCTCGACCGAGCCAGGCATAAAAACCGCGCCAGCCAGAGAGGATCAGCGCGATGCCGCGCGGACTGCGGCCTTGCCCATGCATCTGTGCCACCCAATGCCGCACATGCGCGTGTTGCACCTCGACCAGCGGCACCCGTGCGCCGGCAGCGAGTTGGCCCAGCCGCTCCAGATCCAGCGCATACAGCGTCACGGTGCGATCGGCAAGGCGTTTCTGGACTCGCACATACGCCAGGTAGCGCGCCACCAGCGGATCGTCGATGCCTACAACGACTTCAGAGCCGGGCGTGGCTGGCATCGGACAGCCCTGGCGCATTGTTGAATCAGGCCGGGCGCAGCCGCCGCAGCGCTGCGCTGGCGATGTCGGCCACATGCTGCAGGAAGTCGGTACCCATGCCGCTGTTGAAGCGCTGTGCATCTGGCGAGGACAACACCAGCATGCCGAATGCCGGTTGCGGCCCGGAAGTACCGGCTTCGCGCAAAGGCAGCAACGCGATCGATGCTGCAGCGGCCGGTTCCGGCAACCAGGTCACGGCCTCGAAGCCGGTGTTGACGCCGCAGAACGGCTCGGTCAGCGAGTTGGCGAACAGCTTCGCATCCTCGGTGACGTTCAATGCGAATTCCGTTTGCTGGTAGGCCGCCGCGACACCCCAGACCTTGATGGTGACCTGGGGAACGGAGAACTGCTCGCGCACCTGCTCGGTGATCTCCGACGGCATGGTTGCGGCGTCGGCGCCGCGGAACAGCGACGCTGCCCAGCGCAACAGCCGGTCGGACAGCAAGGCGTTCTCGTTGCCGTGGCGGATCATGTCCATCAGCCGGTGCTCGAGCAGCTTGATCTTGTCGCGCAGCATTTCGGCCTGGCGCTCTTGCAGGCTGACTGCGCGCTTGCTGTGCGGACTGGTCATGTGCACGCTGGCCAGCAACTCGGCGTGGCGTTCGAAAAAGTCGGGGGTGTTTGCCAGGTAGTTGGCGATATCGTCTTCGGTGATCGGATTGGTGAATGTGTTGGTCATCATGGGTGTTCAGGTAGAGCGATTTCGCCTTCGAAAACGGTTTGGGCCGGGCCGGTCATCGTCACGGTGCTGTCGCCTCCGCCCCAGGTTATGGTCAGTTGTCCGCCATGGGTAAGCACATCGACTTGCGCATCGAGCAGGCCGAGCCGGATTCCGGCCACGACTGCGGCGCAGGCGCCGGTGCCGCAACTGAGGGTTTCTCCGGCGCCGCGTTCGAACACGCGCAGCCGGATGGCAGCGCGACTTACGACCTGCATGAAGCCGGCGTTGACCCGCTGCGGAAAGGCCGCGTGAGCCTCGATCAGCGGGCCGAGGTTTTTCACATCGGCGACGGCGACGTCGTCGACGATACACACCGCGTGCGGGTTGCCCATCGACAACACGGCCAGTTCCATAACCTGCCGGCTACCGGCAACGTCCAGGGGCAAGGGCCATTGCTGCCAGCCGCCGCGCTGCACGGACTGCAGATTGCCCGCATCAAAGGGGACCGCGTCGAGCGCGAACACCGGCGCACCCATGTCGATCGTGACCCGGTCGTCGGCGCCGCGGCGCAGCGTCAGCATGCGGTTCAGGGTCTTGACCGTGACCGTATTCTTGTCGGTCAGGCCGCGGTTGCGGACGTACTCCAGGAAACAACGCGCGCCATTGCCGCAATGTTCGACCTGGCCGCCGTCGGCGTTGTGGATGACGTATTCGAAGTCGATACCAGGGCCGGGTGACGGACGCACGGTCAGAATCTGGTCGGCGCCGACGCCGAAATGCCGATCGGCAAGCATGCGGTAGTGCGCGGGAACCAGGCCCAACGGGCCGCGCGTCTCGTCGAGCACGACAAAGTCGTTGCCCGCGCCCTGCATCTTGGTAAACGGGATTCGCATCGCGGGATTATCCATCGCCCGAAGATCGGCCTGCGCGGTGGCGCCCGATTCACGGCAAAATGCCGCATGGTCCGTCCTGCCCAACTGCTGCATGCGCAACGTGCGCCGGCATCGACTCGCCCGGCCGCCACGGTGCTGCTGCTGCGCGACAGCGCGCACGGCATCGAGGTGCTGATGACCCGCCGATCGATGACGGCCAGTTTTGCGCCTGGTGCCTATGTCTTTCCCGGCGGCGCTGTCGATGCAAGCGATGCCGCGTCCTTTGACGCCGCGCGTCGCCGGCCCGGCCAGAGCGATCTGCATCTGACCCAGGCGATTGCGGCGATCCGCGAGAGTTTCGAGGAACTTGGCGTACTGCTGGCCCGGCGCGCCGATGGCCATGCGCCGGTGGACGTCGACATTGCCGGCATGAACCGCAAGGCGCCATTCGTGCCCCAGTGCGCTGCGCGGGGGCTGGTGCTGGCGGCCGACGAGGTGTTCGTGCTGGCACACTGGGTCACCGACCGCGATCTCCCGCGCCGTTTCGACGTGCCGTTTCTGGTGGCGCGCATGCCGGCCGATCAGCAACCGGTGGCCGACGAGTCGGAGCAGTTCGAGCCGGTCTGGGTGCGTCCGCAGGACGCCCTGGAACGCCATGCGGCTGGCGGGTTTTTCATCATCTTTCCGACCATCCGCACGCTGGAGCGGCTCAAGGTCTTCGATTCGGTCGACGCGGTGCTGCGCGCCTGCGCGGCCAGCGAACAGCCACTGTGGACCAGTTGCCCGCGTGCCGGCTGGCTGGCCGCCAAGGAAGTGCGCTACATGGAGCATGAACATCCGTATGGCGAGTTGCAACTGGTGTCGCCGGACGGGCAGATCGTGCACCATCTGGACTGGCAGAACGCGCAGCCGGTGGCATTGCTGCGCAACGTGATGCGCCTGACGGCGCCCAATCCCGGCGCCATGACGGGCCCGGGGACCAACAGTTATCTGGTTGGCGATCCGGCCAGCGGTTTCATGGCGATCGATCCGGGGCCGGCCGATGCGTTGCATCTGGAACGTCTGTGGCGCGCGGCGGGCGGCGACATCCGCATGATCGTGTGCACACATTCGCATCCGGACCATGCGCCCGGCGCGCGGCCACTGCAGGCCATGTGTCCATCCCGGCCACCCATTCTGGGCCTGCCTAGCGCCCCGACCTCACGAGCCAACAGCGAGTTCCAGCCCGATCAGATGCTGCAGGACGGTCAGGAATTGCGGCTCGAGGGCAGCAATGCGGCACTGGCGCACACCCTCAAGGTGATCCATACGCCCGGCCATGCTGCCAATCATTTGTGCCTGGTGTTGCTGCAGGACGGACTGCTGTTCAGCGGTGACCACGTACTCAATGGCAGCACCACGGTAGTGGATCCGCCGGACGGTGAGATGACGGCGTATCTGGAATCGCTGGACCGGCTGGCATTGGCGTGCGACGCACACCAGATCGAATTCATTCTTCCGGCCCACGGGTATGTGCTGGGCCAGGCTGCGCAGGCAATCGCCGCGCTCAAGGCGCACCGGCTCAGACGCGAGGCCAAGATCCTGGGCGTCATGCAGACCCATCCGGACGGTACGCTGGACGACTGGGTGGTTCAGGCGTACGACGATGTGCCACCGCGCATGTGGCCGGTGGCCAAGCGTTCGCTCTTGGCCCATGTGCAACGCATTCAGGGCATGGCGCAAGGGCTTTGAGCCTCGCGCGCACCGGTCGCGCGCCCGGCATACCGACTGCGGACTTGTGCCATCACGCGTGCCTGCCCGCTACAGGTCGAACTCGCTCTGCCGCCCGCTCAGGACTTCCAGATTCAGCGGGCGCACCGCCCCCATCCAGATCGCACGGTCTCGATGGTCGATCAGGTCGTTGTCGCTGATCGGGTGAATGAAGATAACCAGACCCGCGCGGCGCATGGCCAGCCACGGGATCAGCTGGCCGAACAAATCGGGCTTGAACGCCAGCTGGCAACTCCAGTCCGGATGCGGACCCACCGGACGATCGTGGACGCGACCGAGTTTGAGCGGGAATTGCTGCGCAGCGGCCTCGCACAAGGCGCGCGCCTGGTCGATCGTGTCGGGCCCGAAATACACATGGGCGTGAAAGCCCCGGATGGGGGGAACGGCGTCGGTCATGAAACCTCCTGATCAGATAGCGTCAGCGCCCGATGTCGTGTTGCGCGCTGTTGCTGCGAATATTGCCTTGTCCTGATTGAGGATCTGGCGCCATGTTCTCGGGAAGCGCCTCGACCTCGTGGTCACAGGCGTGCGGTAAAAGTGTGAAGCCCACCGATAAGCCGGATTCTGTGCATGGCGGTTGCCCGCCATGTGACTGCCATCAATCTGGGCCGCCGGTCACCCGACGGCTCGGTGCTACCTACCCGCACACACCCCGGGGGCCCCGGGTAGGGGGCGCAGCGAACTGCGCGTCCCAACATGTGCCTATTTGGTATTGCTGCGCGTAGAGATTGCCCGTTTCACCCGCCG
>JBDTMH010000014.1:0-38100 GCA_039934375.1 Burkholderiaceae bacterium
CGTGCGGGGTTGCGGGCGATTTCCGGTGTGCCGTCAATTCCCGCGGGTGCGCCCGGCGCACGATGCCTTGGACGAGATGCGGCGCAAGAAATGCCAAGTAGACGACCCGCGTTACGTAGGAACCGGTCACAGGGTTTTGTCGCAGCAATGACTCTCTGGTAGTCCGGGGCCTGACTGATGAACTGGACAAACGTTGGTCGAGGCGTTGCACAAAGTGTTCATGCGACAAAACCGATCCGGGCTCAGCTACCGACTGATTCTGACGATCGCGTCGGCGCGCCGGTCGAGGCCGGGGAGCAATTCCAGCCCCAATCCAGGCGCATCGGACACCGAGATCATGCCTTCGTGCACCTGCGGCAAGGTGGTCACCAATTCCTGGTACCAGCCAGCATAGAACGCCCGCACGCTTTCCTGTATCAGCGCATTCGGGGCGTGCAGCGACAGATGTGTTGACGCGGCCCAGACCACTGGCCCGGTGCAATCATGCGGTGCCACGGGCAATTGCCAGGCATCGGCCATGCCGGCGATCTTGCGCGCCTCGCTCAGGCCACCGCACCAGCTCAGGTCCAGCATGACCACGCCAGCGACGCTGGTTTGCAGGTAGTCCTTGAACGCCCATTTGTAGCTGAGCGTTTCGCTGGCACAGATGAGCGCCTTGCAATCAACGGCATATTGCCGCAGCAGATCCAGGCTGTCCATGCGGATCGCGTCTTCGTGCCAGAAGGTGTCGAATTGCTGCAATGCGCGGGCGATCTTGCGCGCCATCGGCAATCGCCACAAGCTGTGGAACTCCACCATGATGTCCATGCGGTCGCCCACCGCATGCCGGATCTTGCGAAATGGCTCCAGCGCCAGGTCCAGATCCTGCGGGCTGATGTACTGGCCATCGGAACGCTCGGCGGCCATGTCGAACGGCCAGATCTTCATGCCGGTGATGCCCTCCGACAAGAGGGACTCGGCGACTTCGTCGGCGTGGCTCAGGAACCCCTGCAAGTCTTCATACGGACCGGCCGGATTTCCCAGGCCCCAGTTTGAACTGGACTGGTTCTGGTTACCGCGAATGTACTGGTATCCCGCACAGGTGTTGTACACGCGGATACTGTCGCGGCTCTTGCCGCCGAGAGCAGTGTGTAACGGCATGCCGGCGGCCTTGCCAAACAGGTCCCAAAGCGCGATGTCGATTGCCGAGTTGCCACGGGTTTCGGCCCCTGACCCGCGCCAACCCAAGTAGCCCACCAGATCGCGGTTGCGCGACTCTATCGCCAGCGGATCCTTGCCGAGCAAATGCGGGGCCGCCCACTCATGCAAATGCGCCTCCACGGCCTGCGCGCCCATGAAGGTCTCTCCCAACCCGACCAGGCCTTGGTCGGTATGCAGGCGCACCCAGATCAGATTGGGAAATTCGCCCAAACGGATGGTTTCAAGTTGGGTGATTTTCATGGGTGATCCGGATGCACAAGGTGTGAGGGGGCTGCAACGTTTCTACTGCCGTCAGCGCACGTGCCATTCCTGTGTCAGCGGTTTTGCACCAACCAACTCTCCATAACCGGCGCCGGTCGTGCCGCCCGGGTTGGCACCGAAATAGCGCTCGTCCAGCGGCAACGACAGGGGTTGCCAGCGTACGTCGCAGGAGAGGCGGACCCGGTTGATGGGCGAGTGATTTTCCAGCGAACCATGCAAGGTGTACATGCCGAAAATCGCAACATCTCCGGCCTCGAAATTGCGGGTCAACAGGCGTGCTCCACGTAGCTGTGCGAAGCTCACCGCGTCCTGGTCCAGTGTCGCCTTGCGGGTTTTGTCGAGTGCGACGTCGAAGCCGATCATCGGGTCGATCAAGTCGCGAAAATTGTGCGAACCCTCAACCACGACCAACGGGCCATCGGTCACCGGGGCGTCGCCGATCGGGAGCCAAACGGTATAGACCTGATCATGCGCGCGGGTGAAAAACGGATAGTCGAAATGCAGGCCGGTGGCGCGACCGCGTGCGCCAGCGCGCAGGAACATGTAGTCCTGCGGCCGCACAGGGCCCCCGACGACCAGTTGCATGATCCGGTTCATTGCCGCGCCATGGCTCAGCGAGCGCAGCATAAGGCCTTCGCTGACGGATTTCCAGAACAGACCGCGGTCTTTGATGAGCTCGTCGCGCTGACTGGTACCAGTGGCGATAGCCTCGCTTGCCGGCTCCGACACCTCACCCACCGCCACCAGCCGCTGAAGGACTTCGGCGCGCGCTGCTAAAACCAGTGCCTTGTCGAGAACACCCTTGAGATACAGAAACCCATCAGCCGCCAGGCGTTCGCGCAAGGCCGCAGGTTGATCGAGCAAGGCTGCGCTGTCGGGCAGTTCGCCGATCAACGCGTCGGGCACCGGCCGCCCCTGAACCATACAAGCTTCCATTGCTTTCCCTTTCTACGGCCGGCCGCCCCCCGACGACCCTGGCGCCGTCGGCGACTTCGCATTCGGCGATGGCCGCACAGTGGTTGATGCCGGCGTTGGTGAGCAGAACATCCATCTGCCCATGCGGCGTCGCGGTCATCCGTTGACACGCCCGTCGATATGTTCGACCAATCCGGCAAACGCCTGCTGCAGCAAGCCGTTGTCGGTGCCGGCGGCGATCATCGTGTATCCCATCTGCCGCGCCCGCTCGATCCACGCCTTGTCGGTCGCCATGAAACCGGCCGCCTTGCCGTGCCGGCGGCAGGCCTCGACGACCTTGCGCATCGCGGCGTCGAAACGCGGATCGTCAAACTGTCCGGGTATGCCCATGAAGTTGGACAAATCGAAATGGCCCACCCACAGCACATCGACACCGTCGACGGCCGCGATTGCATCGACGTTCTCCAGTCCGTGTTCGGTCTCGATCTGCGCGATCACCATCGTGCGCGCATGGGCCTGTTGAATCTTCTCGCCGACATCTCCGCCCAGGTAGTCGCACTGTGCAAAGCCGAACGCCGCGCCGCGGCGGCCAACTGGTGGGTAGCGGCAAGCCTGCATGATCGACCGGGCATGTTCGCCGGATTCGACCATCGGGATCATCACACCGCGGGCGCCAAGGTCGAGCGCGCGTGCGAGCCAGGTGTAGTCGCCCCGAGGAACCCGGACCATGGGTTCGATTGGCAGGCCGCGGCAGGTGGAAAAGAGCCACTTGAGGGTCTCGTAGCCAAGCCCGGTGTGCTCCATGTCGTACAACACGAAGCGGCAGCCGGCATTGGCCAGGATCGCGCTCATGCCGGCAGAGAAGAACTCGAAGACCATCGCACCGGCAACCGTCTTGCCGGCCATCACATCGCTCTTGATGGAATTGGGTTTCACGCGGGCTCTCCGAGTGTGATGGCGTCGGCGGCCGGCGCAGCAGCGGATTCCTGCTCCAGCCGTTGCCACAGTTCGCGCACCATCCGCATCAGCGTTTGCGACTCCAGCCAGCGATCGGAGAGTTCGTAGCCATCAGGCCCAGTCATCGCGTATTCGCGCGGACCGAGTTCGCACAGGAAAGTGAACACGGCATTGTCGGGTGCGCGTCGGCGCCAGCTGCGAAAACCATACTCCCACCAGCCCATGAACAGATCGAGCCAATCCTTCTGGTGCGCAAAACTGATCTGCACCTGGACCTGTTCGCGGCTCGCCACGCGGCCATGAAAGCCCCAGCAGTTGTCGATGATCCTGTGCATCAGGCGATGATTTTCTTCCGAGATCGGCCATGCGAACTCGCGGCCGACCACATAGTGAGACAGATCGCCGGTCAGTCGCAGGTTTGGGAAACGATCGAGCAGGCGCAAAGTGAAAAACAGATCGGTGGTCATGCGATCGCGGTGCGTCTCCATGTGCACGGGGACTGCGGCCTGCTCGGCCATCCGCAGCCAGCCCTCGATCAGGGGCACACAATCGGCCACCGTATGCGGCCGCACATCGGCCTGCAGGTTGACATGGTCGGCTCCGAATTGGGCCACGTTGTCCAGGATCGGGGTCAGATCCTCAACGGTCCTGGGGTAACACTGTGCCTGCCAGGTAAGCCCCCAGTCGCGCAGTCTGCCGGTGACGTCGGCGACGTATTCGCGGTCGAAGAATCGCACGCCGGCGCCGTCGAACCCGGCTTCGTGGATCATGTCCAACTTGGTTTGCAGCGACCATTCGGCGCCGTCCGGACGTCGCCGTTCCATGGCCCACATCGACTGGTAAACGCGCAGTTGTTGCATCACGATGGCACGGTCGCAGCGGCCTCGTCTTTAAAGAAGCGGGTGCCAAGATCGCGCTGGTTCTCGTAAATTGAGCCCTGCATCGGTGCGGCCGGATAGGGCAGGCGGACCGGGACCGCGGCCATTCGCGGCTCGAGCGTGTCGACACCGGAAACCAGCAGCGCAGTCCAGGTATCCCAGGATGTCGGTGGGAGTATCAGCGGCCAGGCATCGGCGGCACGGTACTGATGCAGCAGAAAGCGACGGGGACTGCCGGACGTATTGGCGGACGAGCCATGCAACAGGCGCACGTGGTGTACGGTGATGGAACCCGCCTTGCCGGTACACATCACGCTCTTGGAGAAATCAATGCCGCTGTCTAGCGGGTCGATGCCTCCGACAAAATGGCCCTTTGCGTGGTGGTTGTAGATCGGGCCGGTGTGGCTGCCAGGTATGACGAGCATCGAGCCGTTGTCGGGCCTGAAGTCGTCGATCATGATTCCCACTGCGGCCAGGTCGTCGTTGGTATGCGGGTAGAACGCCCAGTCCTGGTGCCATTCCAATGACGATCCGAAGCCGGCGGCCTTGAGGTTCAGCTTGGACAGGTCAAAGCGGATATTGGGTCCCCAGAGCCGCCGCAGCACGGCCACGATCTTGGGGTGCCTGACCATCCGCGCGTACACCGGATGGTGCAGGTGCGGCGTCTTGATGCGGCGCAGCCGGGGCTGCGATGCACTGTGCCCGGGCTCCAGATCAAATACATCCGTGTGCTCCAGGGCCTGGCGCGACAACTCGACAAACTCCTCCGTTACCTTGCGCAGCTCGGCAATATCCTGCGCCGAGACGACGTCCGGCACCACGATAAAGCCGTCGCGCTGGTACTGCGCAACATCTTGGTCAGTCAACATCTTGCCTCCTCGGGCCACCGATTTCACATCAGGAAAAAGCACGCGTCACACTCGATTGACGCTATCAGACTATTACATTACCATGGTTTTCAGGTCCGTGGAGTCTACGTTTTTCGGTGCGCGCGGGCTACCCCAACTACCAGCGGCTTGGGCCGCATCAACGGAGACAAACATGACGATTTCAAGGCGTACGCTTTTGACGTATGGTGCGGGAGCAGCCAGTGCTCTGGCGGTGCCGGGCATCACCCACGCCGCGGATGAACCGATACGTCTGGTGTTCTCGCACCATTTACCCACCTCGCATATCGGGCATACGGCGGCGGTTAATTTTGCTGACCGCGTCAAGAGTGGCACCGGCGGACAGGTCACGATCGACATTCGGCCAGCGTCACAGTTGTTCAACCTGCGCACTTCGGCCGAGGCAATTCAACTAGGCACGCTTGACATGTGCTGGAGCGACCTGGGTACGCTGGCGAACTGGCAACCGTACATGGGATTTGTGTCAATGCCGTTCCTGTTCAATGATTTCGACCATGTCAAGCGTGTCTTGTACGGACCAACCGGCGAGAAGGTCAAGGGCATGGCCAAGGACACGATGGGCGTGGAGATCCTGTCTCTGGGTGCGTCGGGCTTCAGGGTGTTTCTGTCCAAGAAGCCAATCCACACGGCCGACGACGTGCGCGGCATCAAGTTGCGCGTACCGGAGATCCCAACCTGGGTTGAAATGGCCAAGGCGCTGGGCGCCAATCCGACACCCATCCCGGCAGGGGAAATCTATACGGCCTTGCAGACCGGGGTTGTCGACGCGATCGAGGTGCCCGCCGACTACATCATCTCGTCAAAGCACTACGAGGTGGCCTCTTTCGCCACCAAGACCCACCATATCTTCACCGAGGTATCGATGATGGCCAGTGCCAAGAAAATGGCCGCGCTGCCGGCCAACGTCCAGAAGGTGATTCGCGATCAGGCGAAGCAGGCGGTCGAGGTCGAGATGTGGGATGCCAACATCAAGGCGCAGGAGGATTCCTGGAAGGAACTGGCGACCCGTGTGAAGGCCGATGCCACGCCGGACATCGCCAGTTTCCGGGCCAAGATGGGGCCTGTGATAGCCAACTTCATCAACAAAACCGGACCCAAGGGCAAGGCGCTGGTCGAGGCTTGTCAGGCCGCGGCCAAGGCTTGACGCGCATGTCTGACCCGAGCCCGGGTCCGGCGTGGGTGCAGGTGACGACAAGGCGCATCGATGCCTTGGTGGGTGGGATCGGCGCCACCTTGACGGCCGTTTCCGTTGCGCTGCTGGCAAGCTACTTCGTGGTGGTCCTGCTGCAGGTCTTTTTCCGCTACGTACTCAATGCGTCGCTGTTCTGGGCCGAGGAACTCGTGCGCGGCCTGATGGTGTGGGGCGTGATGATTGGCTCCGCGCTGGTGGCGGCATCGCGCGGTCACATCCGCGTGGAAGTGCTCGAATTGATGCTGCCACCTGCAGGTCGAAGAGTAGTGGTATGGATCAGCGACGCGCTGACGATTTCCTTCAGTCTGATCTTGCTGGCAGCCAGCATCCAGCTAATGGACCGCTCCTGGACCCAGCAGTCTCCGATACTGGAAATTCCAAAATGGTCGGTGTACATGGCAATTGCTGCTGGCGCCGGCCTCGAGGCGCTGATCACCCTGTTGACCTGGAATCGCGCATCGAATAATCAACAGCAGGCCGACCCAACCATATGAACATCGGTTTGATGGTGGGGCTGTTCTGCGTGTTTCTGGTGCTGGGCATGCCGATCGCCTATTGCATGGGCCTGTCCGCCGTGCTGGTGGTCCTGACCAGCGGGCAACTGCCAGTACTCATTCTGGCGCAGCAGTTCTATGACTCCCTGGACAACTTTTCATTGCTTGCCGTACCGCTATTCGTGCTGGCGGGCGAACTCATGAGCGTGGCCGGCATCACCGATCGTCTGGTAAACCTGTCGCGTGCGCTGATAGGTCATTTTCGGGGCGGCCTGGCTCAGGCCAATATCCTGACCAACATGTTCATGGGCGCTATTTCCGGATCGGCCCTGGCCGACCTCACGGCTATCGGTTCGATGATGATCCCGGCCATGAAGCGCGAGGGCTACAAGCCGGCCTTTGCGGTCGCGGTGACCGCCTGCGCCTCGATGATGGCACCCATCATTCCGCCGAGCGTGATCGCGGTGATTTACGGATCGGTGACCGGTGTTTCGATTGGGGCACTCTTTTTGGGCGGCGTGGTCCCCGGCGTGCTGGCCGGCCTCGCGATGCTGACCATGGCCTGGTACCTCGCGCCGTCGGCGGGAGCCCATCCATCGCCGCGTGCCAACTGGAGTGAGCGCCGCGTCGCCACGGTGCGGGCCGCGCCGGCGGTGCTGATGCCGGTCATCATCATCGGGGGCATTCTTTCGGGCGCCTTCACGCCGACCGAAGCGGGCGCCATCGCGGCGTTGTACGCGCTGCTGTTCGGCCTGGCAACACGCAAGCACAGCCTGCAGACCCTGTACCGCAATTTCGCCGCCGCTGCCGCGATGACCGCAGGCGCGCTGGTGACGCTGGCGGGGGCCGGCCTGTTCAGCTGGGTATTGAGCCGTGCAGGAACCGGACAGGCCGCGCTGCAATTGATGCTCTCGATCACCGACGACCCGCAATGGGCGATGCTGGTCCTGATCGCGTTCTTCTTCTTGCTGGGCACGTTCATGGAGCCGGTGCCGGCGCTCATCATCGTGGTTCCGATCATGGGCCCGATGATCGCGCACCTCGGTTACGACCCGGTGCATTTCGGCATCGTCGCCATCATGCTGCTGGTTCTGGGTGCGGTCACGCCACCGGTCGGCGTGCTGGCCATGGTCGCCTGCAAGATCGCCGGCATCACCTATAACGAGTCGCTGGGCATGCTGTTCCCTTTTATCCTGGTGTGGCTGGTGGTGATTCTGCTGGTTGCCTACATACCCGGGCTCGTGTTGTGGTTGCCACACCTGATGCAAGGCAATGGCTGAGCACGGATCAGGCCGTCGACTTGATTGCGGATTGGAGATATCACCATGGGCAGTTTTCGCATTGGAATCACCGCCGACGTGCTGCAGTCCGACGGGCGGCCGATCTTCGGTGAAGAAGCACTGGCACTGCTCGACGCGCCGCAGGTCGAGTGGGAGTACATGGACGCGTCCTCGAGCGAGATCAGCGCCGAACACGCCGCCCGTTACGACGCGATCTGCGCCATGACTACGCGCGTGACACCGCAAAGCCTGGACGCAAAAGACATCCGCCTGAAGCTGATCGCCCGCTTCGGCGTGGGTTATGACAGCATCGATGTGCCAGCCTGTACCGCGGCGGGTGTGATGCTGACGATTGCGCCGGACGGTGTGCGGCGACCGGTCGCAACTTCGGAACTGACTTTGATGCTGATGCTGGCGCAGCAGGTGTTGATCAAGGACCGTCTGACACGCAGTGGGCGCTGGAACGAAAAGTTGGACTACATCGGTACCGGGCTGACCGGTCGCACGCTTGGCTCGATCGGCATCGGCAACATCGGTGCGGAACTGTTTCGCATCGCCAAGCCCCTCGACATGGTTTGCATCGCCCACGATCCGGCGGCAGATACGGCTCTGGCCGCGTCACTGGGCGTCTCGCTGGTGGACATGGACACACTGTTTCGAAAATCGGACTTCTTGACAGTCAATTGCCCACTCACCGAACAGACACGTGGCTTGGTCGACGCGCGGTTGATTGCCCTCATGAAACCGAGTGCCTATCTGATCAATACGGCACGCGGGCCCATCGTTGACGAGAAGGCGCTGTATGCGGCGCTGTCCGGAGGCAAGATAGCCGGCGCGGGCCTGGACGTGTTCGAGCAGGAGCCCACGCCAGCCGACAACCCGATCCTGAAGCTGGACAACGTTGTCGTGACGCCGCATGGCATCTGTTTCACCGACGAATGCATGCGCGGACTGGCAGAAAGCGCATTTCGCGCCGCACTCGATGTGGCTGCCGGCCGCAAGCCTCCTTATATCGTCAATCCCGATGCACTCGCCGTGCGCCGCTGAAGGCGATTGGGCCAGGCCATGAGCGCCACTTCCGACGCGCCGGGCGTACTGATCGTCACCGGCGCCTCGCGCGGCATCGGGGCCGCCTGCGCGCGCGCCGGCGCACGGGCCGGATACCGCGTGGTCGTCAACTTCGCGCGCAGCCGCGACGCAGCGCTGGCGGTGGTGGCCGACATCGAAAGCGCGGGCGGGTCCGCCATCGCTGTGTGTGCCGACGTGTCGCAACTGCCGCAGGTCGAGCACCTTTTCGCCGAAACCGACCGGCATTTCGGCCGCGTGACAGCGTTGATCAACAACGCCGGGATCGGGGGTGCGATCGGGCCCATCGAAGAGCACACTGTGCAGTCGCTGAACGACCTGTTTTTCACCAACGTCTATTCCTGCATCCACTGCGCAAGCGCGGCGGTGCGCCGCATGTTGCCGCGTTATGGCGGCAGTGGGGGCGTGATCGTCAACATCTCCTCGGCCGCGGCGCGACTGGGGGGCATTGCCGGAATGGTCGCCTATGCAGCGAGCAAAGGCGCAGTCGACAGTTTTACCGTGGGTCTGGCCAAGGAGGTCGGCAAGCAGGGTATCCGCGTGGTCGGCATTCGCCCCGGCGTGATCGCGACCGAAATTCTGGAGCCCATCGGCGGAGCGACGCTGATGCGGGAGGTCGCACCAAGCATTCCCATCGGCCGGGTCGGGCAGCCGGAGGAAATCGCAAACGCCGCCATCTGGTTGTTGGGCCCGGACGCCTCTTATGTCCATGGCACCACGATCGACGTCTCGGGTGGACGCTGACGGATGCCGGCAGGCTCTTGCACCTCAGACCGCCGGGTCCTGGCACACGTCAAACGCCAGGCATCCGGGTTCGCGCTGCCTTGAATCCCTCGCATTGGCGACCATCTCGCGCATGAAATCCGCCAGATGGTGCGAGGCCACACTGAATTGAACGGTGACCATATACAGGCGCGGGTCTTAGGTGCTCGCGGAGGTGCTCATGGTGTCCCAATCAAGTAGGATCTCGGGGCATGGTCGCCGTCAACGCGGTCGTGGCCCGGGCCAGCCGTCATGGCATCACGCTGCCGCCGTTGACCTCGATGATCTGGCCGGTGATGTAAGACGAACGCTTGGCACTCGCCAAAAAGAGGATCACTCCCGAGCATTCCTCGGCACGTCCCAGCCGCTGCATCGGGATGCCGATGCGCAACTGCTCGAGCAGTTCGGTGCTGGTGTGGGCGTCGTGGATCGGGGTCTCGATGACGCCGGGTGAAACGGCGTTGACCCGTATGCCGTCGGGGGCCAGTTCCTTGGCAAGTGCGCGCGTCAGGGTGTTGACATAACCCTTGCTCGAGGCATAAAGCCCGGCGCCAAAGCTGCCACCGCTGCGGGCCGACTGGGAACTCACGTTGACGATGCTGCCGCCACCGCCCTGGCGCCGCATCATCGGAACCACACAGCGGCACAGGGCCAGCATGGAGCGTGCATTGACGTGGAACACCTGTTCGATCAATGCGTCGTCGGCATCGATCAATGCACAACGCCGAACGAAGCCGCCGGCGTTGTTGACGAGGACATCGATGCGCCCGAAATGTTGGCAGACGTCGGCGGCTAGGCGTTCGAGCTGCGCGGTATCGGCAATGTCGGCATGAAATACCGCGCCGTCCCCGCCCGCGGCGCGCACGCTGGCCAACACCGCATGCGCCTGTTCGGCATGGGAGTTGTAGTGCACCGCGACCCGCGCCTTGCTCTGCCCGAAGTCGATCGCCGTCGCCGCACCGATACCCGAACTCGATCCGGTCACCAGGACGACCTTGTCCTTCAAGTCATCCATGGGCGGCCTCATGGGTGTATGGTCGGCTGAGCGCACATTGAGGATTGAGTCGCACGCCAAACCCTGGTTGATTCAGTTCCGAGATCTTCATGCGGCCGTTGACCGGCACCGGCTCGTCAAGCAGCAGCGGATTGAACATGGGGACCACCCGATCCGCCTTGGGCGCCATCATCAGGAATTCGGCGAAAGGACTGTTGTGGCGGGTGGCCACGAAATGGTAGCTGTAGACCGACGAGCCATGGGGTACGACCATGCAGCCGTGCGCGTCGGCCAGTGCCGATATCTTGATCAGTTCGGTGATGCCGCCGCACCAGCCAACATCTGGCTGGATCAGGTCGCAACAGCCCATCTCGAGCAACAGGCGAAAACCCCAGCGCGTGGCTTCATGTTCACCGGTGGTCACCATCATGCCCCGCGGCACCTGGCGCCGAAGTTGCGCATAGCCCCAGTAATCGTCTGGTTGCAGGGCCTCCTCGATCCACTTGAGGCCGTGCACATGCGCCGCCTGGGCCAGGCGCGTCGCGTAGTTGAGATCCAGACTCATCCAGCAGTCGAGCATCAGCCAGAAGTCGTCTCCGACGCGACGACGCATGTCGGCCAGCTTGTCAACGTTCTTGCGCAGGCCTTCGTCACCCTCGGCCGGGCCATGCTGCAATGGCATCTTGCCGCCTATGAAACCCATTTCCCTGGCCAGGTCCGGGCGCGCACCGGTCGCATAGAACATCAGCTCATCGCGCACGGGGCCACCGAGCAATTGGTGTACCGGTTCCTTGCGCACCTTTGCCAGCAGATCCCAGAGCGCCAGATCAACCCCGGAAATTGCATTGATCACGACCCCTTTGCGACCGTAATAGATCGTAGCGAAATACATCTGGTCCCACATCTTTTCAATGTCGGTGACTCGCTGTCCCTCCAGAAATCGCGCCAGGTGCTTCTCGACGACAAAGGCACCGATCTCGCCGCCAGTCGTCACGGCAAAACCGACAGTGCCATCGTCAGCCTCGATCTCCACCACCAGCGAACCGAGCACGTTGATGCCGAAAGATTTGCGACTCTGGCGATACTCCGGGTAACGGCCCATCGGCGTGGCGATATGGTCGTCAATCCAGTGGTCCTCGCCCTGGTCGTGGTAGTCTGCACCGCCACCGCGCACGGTGAAGGCGCGCACATGTTTGATCGACGGTGTACCCATGATGGTCCTTCTTCGCTGCCGCGATCAGGTCAAGCGACAAGACTTGCGCGCGACGGAAAGCTGATAAGTCTACCAACAACTGGAAATCACGCGTGACTTCGCAACGCCTCCAAGTTGGCTTGACCCAGCCTCGATTTGACGAATCCTTTCGTTGAAGATTGTAGAAATTGCCTGGCGAAACAGACCTTCCGAGAGCCGAAATGAAGGGTTCAGCGCCAAGAAAATCCTTGTTGACTTGCCTGTGCATGGGAATTTTCTGAGACAGGTTCGCAGGAGACTACTCCACCGCCAGTCAGAACCGGCGTTAGCCAGGGCATTGCTTTTGCGGAATGCCCGCGCCGTGTGGGCCTGCGGGCGATTTCTACTTTCTCAGTTTCCCCGAAATCGGCGTTTACGGCGATCTTCTGGCGCCGGCCTTGGCTTTTTCTCTGTTGGGCAATTCGGCAGTACGGGCGTTTCGTCTCCATGCTGGGAATTCGGCGCAGATCCAGCAAATGGCGGCTCTGCCGGCGAAGGGCCCGGAAAACAGAATGCCCGTGCAAGCCAAGACATGCCTGCATTCGGCTAAACACCGCTTCGTCATTACGCTGGGCGCAAGAGACTCTTGGGCGCCGTGGGTGTTCACAGGGAACGCACAAGGACGGATCATTGCGCCTCTCAACCCACTCAGAGAACGCCCATATGACCACTCCAGCCACCCCGCGCATCCAGCTTTACCGCCACCCCTTGTCGGGCCACGCACACCGCGTGCAGATGTTTCTGTCGCTGACCGCGCTGCCGCATGAACTGATCGATGTCGATCTGACGACGGCCGCGCACAAACAACCCGAGTTTCTGAAGATGAATCCCTTCGGCCAGATTCCGGTGATCGATGACGACGGCACTGTCGTCTCCGATTCCAACGCCATTCTCGTGTACCTGGCCACCCAGTACGATGCGGCGCGCGCCTGGTTGCCTCAGGATCCGGTGGGTGCGGCGGCGGTGCAGCGCTGGCTGTCGGTGGCAGCCGGGCCTATCGCGTTCGGGCCTGCAGCGGCGCGCCTCATCACGGTGTTTGGCGCCAAGTTCAATGCCGACGAGGTCATCAACCGCGCCCATGGTCTGCTCAAGGTGATGAACGCCGAACTCGACCAGGCTCCTTTCCTCGTCGGTCCCAAGCCGACGATCGCCGACGTGGCCTGCTACAGCTACATCGCGCATGCGCCGGAGGGCAACGTATCGCTGGCCGACTACCCACACGTGCGGGCCTGGCTAGCGCGCATCGAAGCACTGCCTGGCTTCGTGGCCATGCAGGCCACGGCCGTCGGCCTGGCTGCTTGAGCCCCCTGATCATCGGCGAAACTGCGCTCCCCATGAACTCCACCCCTGCCCCAGCTTCACCCTGGCACGACGGCGAGCGTGCCATCCAGCAACGCCTGGGCGTCGCGCAGCGTATGGAGGAGTTCGGCCGCAAGGTGATCCGTGACTTCATGCCCGACCAGCACCGGCAGTTCTACGCCCAACTGCCGCTGCTGGTGTTGGGCACGGTCGACGCCGAAGGCCTGCCCTGGGCCAGCGTGCTCGAGGGACAGCATGGTTTCGCGCACTCGCCGGATGCCAAAGCGCTGCGCATCGACGCGCTGCTGTGGGCGTCCGACCCGGCGCGCACTGGACTGGCTCCTGGCGAGCCACTCGGACTGCTCGGCATCGAGCTGCACTCGCGGCGACGCAATCGACTCAACGGCCGTGTGTCGGCGCAGGATGTTCGCGGGTTGACGGTCGCGGTGGAGCAGGCCTTCGGCAATTGCCCGCAGTACATCCAGACGCGCGACGAGTCTTCAACGCGTCGGACCGAGTGGCCGCCGGATGGCGACGCCGAACAACTGGCCGGGCTCGACGATGCCGCAAGGACGATGATCTCTGCTGCAGACACCTTCTTCGTCGCCAGCTATGTCGACCCGGATGGCGACATCTCACGGCGGCAGGTCGACGTCTCGCACCGCGGCGGCAAGAGCGGCTTCGTGCGCATCGATGGCGACACGCTGACGATTCCCGACTTCGCCGGCAACCTGCAATTCAACACCCTGGGCAACCTGCTGGTGAACCCGCGCGCGGGGTTGCTGTTCCTCGATTTCGCCAGTGGCGACCTGCTGCAGTTGAGCGGGCGCACCGAGATCGTGTTCGACGGCGGCGAGGTCAGCAGTTTCCAGGGTGCGGAGCGACTCTGGCGCGTGACTGTCGAACGCGCCGTGCGCCGGCGGGGTGCCCTCCGGACACGCTTTGCGTTCGGCGAATTTTCGCCCAACTCCCTGCTGACTGGCTCGTGGGAACAAGCCGCCGCGCGCCGTGCGGCCGCAGCCATGCGGCGTGAATGGCGGCCCATGCGCGTCTCGCGCATCGAACAGGAAAGCGCAACGGTACTCAGCTTCCATCTCGAGCCTGCCGATGGCGCCGGCGCGGCAACGCACCTTGCTGGCCAGCATCTGCCGATTCGCCTCACCCTGCCCGGCTTCGAGGCGCCAACGCTGCGCACCTACACCTTGTCGAGCGCCCCCTCCGACGCCCACTATCGCATTAGTGTGAAGCGCCAGGGCGCGGTGTCGAGCCATCTGCACGATCGCATCAAAGTCGGTGACACCATCGAGGCCCGCGCGCCGCAGGGCACATTCACGCTCGACGCCGCGCTGCGCCGACCGGTGGTGCTGCTGTCGGGCGGCGTGGGTGTGACGCCGATGCTGGCCATGTTGCGCCACATCGTCTATGAGGGCCAGCGCACGCGCCACACGCGGCCGACCATCTTTGTCCACGGTTCGCGCAACCGGGCAGAGCGGCCATTCGACCTGGAGGTGCAGCAGTTGGTAGCCGCCAGTCGGGGTGCGGTAAGGGTCTTGCAGGCGCTGAGCGAGCCCGAGGCAAAACTCACGCCCGGCATCGACTTCCAGCATCAGGGCCACATCGACGCCCAGTTGCTCAAGCGCGTGCTGCCCTTTGACGATCACGACGTCTACCTGTGCGGGCCGGCGCCGTTCATGCAAGGCCTGTACGACCAGTTGCGTGACCTGCATGTGGCTGATGAATGCATCCATGCCGAAGCCTTCGGCCCGTCCCGTTTGCAGCGACGACTTGACGGCAGCGCGACGCCCGAGCCCCTGGCGCCGGCGGCGACACAGGCGGTGCAGGTTGTCTTTGCCAAGTCAGCCAAGGAAGCACGCTGGACGCCCGAAAGCGGCAGCTTGCTCGAGTTGGCCGAATCGTGCGGCTTGACGCCCGAGTTCAGCTGCCGTGGCGGCAGTTGCGGTACCTGTCGCACCACTGTACGCGAGGGCATGGCAACCTATGCAATGGCACCAACCGCACCGCACAGTCCATCCGAGGCCCTGATCTGCTGTGCTGTACCCGCTGCGCCGCCGGTATCCGGCACGGACGCAGGCAGGATCGTGCTCGACATCTGAGGCCACTGGAAACCTGATCAATTGTTCCTCTCGGCGGAACAGTCTCTTTTGGTTCTCGGTGATTCCAAAAATGGACCGGTATGGACACACTACACGCATTCGCTGGAGACCCGGCGGATCAGCGTCGTTGCACTCACTTAACCCCACCGGAGATCCTCCATGTCACGCATCAGCATACCTTCCATCGAGCAGTCCCTCGAAGCCTCCAAGCCCCTGCTCGCCGCCGTCAAGCAGCAGCTCGGCGTCGTGCCCAATCTGATGCGGCTCGTCGGCCTCAGCCCTGCCGCGCTCGAAGGCTACCTGTCACTTAACGGCGCGTTGGGCAAGGGCAAGCTTGACGCCAAGCTGCGTGAGCGCGCGCTGGCCGTCGCCGAGTTCAACGGCTGCGACTATTGCCTGTCGGCGCACGATTACCTCGGCCGTAACGTCGCCAAGCTCAGCGGCGAGGAGATCGACGCGGCACGCGAAGGTCATTCGAGTGACCCGCGGGCCGCCGCCGCACTGCGCTTTGCGCTGCAGGTTGCCGAAGCGCATGGACGCGTCTCTGACGCCGATCTGGCGGCCCTGCGCAACGCCGGCTTCGACGAAGGCGCCGTGATCGAGATTGTCGTGACGGTGGCCCTCAACGTTCTGACCAACTACGTCAACAACGTGGCCCGCACCGATATCGACTTCCCGAAGGTCACCGCCGGTAAGATGGTTGCCATGGCCACCAGTACGTAAGAACACGCTCATGAACACCAACCCAGAGGCACCCCGCCCACCTTTTCCGCCGTTTACGCAGGACAGCGCGGCGCACAAGGCCCGCATGGCGGAGGATGCGTGGAATAGCCGCGACCCGGTCAAAGTCTCGCTTGCGTACACGCCCGACAGCCAGTGGCGCAATCGGGCCGAGTTTCCGCGCGGGCGCGCGGCGATCGTGGAGTTGCTGCAGCGCAAATGGGAGCGCGAACTGGACTACCGCCTGATCAAGGAGTTGTGGGCGCATGACGGCAATCGCATCGCAGTTCGTTTTGCCTACGAGTGGCACGATGTGGAGGGCCACTGGTACCGTTCGTACGGCAACGAGAACTGGGAATTCGATGCGCAGGGCTTCATGGCATGGCGCCACGCAAGCATCAATGACCTGCACATCGACGAAGCGCAGCGTAAGTTCCACTGGCCGCTGGGCCGGCGCCCGGATGAGCACCCTGGGTTGAGTGCGCTCGGGCTCTAGACATGACCAACAGCAACACCATACTGGCCCGGATCCGCACGATCAACGAATTGGCAGCGTTCAATCGCTGGTGCGCCATCGAGGTGACCCGCGCAGAACCCGGCACGGTCGAAATCGCCATGCCGTGGCGGCCCGAGGTGGGTCAATACTCCGGGTTCCTTCATGCGGGGCTTGTTGCTGCGCTGATCGATACGGCATGCGGCTTCGCTGCAATAACGGTCGGTGGCCGAGTGCTTGCATCGCACTGTTCGGTGAACTTCCTACGACCCGCCACGGGCGAGCGATTCATTGCGCGTGCACGGGTCGTCAAACCCGGCAAGTCACAAGTCTTCACGGCCTGCGACCTGCTTGCCATCACCGGCGGCGCCGAGAAACTGGTCGCCACGGGCGAGACCTTGCTCTCGGTTGTCGACGACCCCACCGATGTCTGACGGACCATCGGTAGTCACCCCAATAATCTATGCCATGCGCATATTCATCACCGAAGGCGACGGCCTGCCCAGGTGGGCTTCGCCCATCAGTCACGCCGTCGTCGTCAATGACGGGCCAGGACGTGGCTGCCTCTGAGCGGACGCACAGACCGAAAGCCGTGTTTCATCAGCTTGCGCGCAGCGAGGACCGCTGATGCATCCTGCGGACAAGCGCACAGGGTCACGATCGGCGCGTGCTTGGGCCACTGCGCCACCACCTCCAGCAGGTTGCCCATCTGTGCCTGCGCTGCGCCAGCGACTTTCCCTTCTGCGGCGATGCTGGCTGGCCCGCGCAGGTCGATCAAGAAGGGTGGGCTCGGCGACCTGAGCGCGACTTTGAGCTCACTCGGCGTAATGTACGAGATGGCAGCCCGTTGTCTGAAGCGACTGCGCTGCCACAGTTTCCACCCCAACCAGGTGCCAGCCATCACGCTGGCGGCCACGATGGTCGCAGTGATATTGGCGTTTACCGCCACCAAGACCCCATGCAATCGGGCTCGAAGCAACCAACCCGCCAGCAGGGCGCCCGCAGCCCACATCGCCGCACCGATCGCCGCTGCGGCAAGGAAGCGTGAGGGCCGCAGTCGCAGCGACCCCGCGATCGGCGGACCCACAATCGAAAGTCCCGGTACGAACTTGGCGACGACAAGCGTCCAAGCACCCCAGCGGACGAACAGTGCGTCGGCCGACGAGACACAGGTACCCGGATTGAGCGACAGGCGACATAGCCCTGAGAGTACACGGTAGCCGAACGCCCTCCCCGCGGCGTACCAAACCCCATCGGCGATGATCGACGCGACGATGGCCGCAGCCAAAACCCACGCGGCCGATTCGAGTGAAAGCATCAAGCTGCCCGCAACTAGCAGCGTGGGTACAGCAGGAACTGGCAAGCCTATCTGCTGTAGCAGTACGTTGAAGAACACGACCGATACCACATCGCGCTGCAGAGCTATCGTCAGGTCGGTGATATTCATGATCTTCAGTGCCGATCTGTCGTGAATGGGCTGTTTTGTCGATCGGACCGAAATGATGCATGGTTCGGTCAGCCATTTGTCAGCGCTGTGACGCAGATGCTTTAGCCAACGCAACAGCGGCGTGCAGACGGTGGATGATCAAGGTCAGCGCCGGGCCGGTGGCCTCCCTTGTTCCGGCTCCCAGACATAGAACAAGGCGTCTCCTTCGACCCGCGTGGGCAGCCGCAGCGCATGGTTGGCAGGCGTATCGGGCTGCGGCCACTTGGTGCAGCTTCCCGATCCGGCGTCGAACTCGGCGCCGTGCCAGGGGCACACCAGCATACCGGCGCGCCATTCGAGTGGGCCGCCCAGATGCGGGCAGATCCCGACGGTGGCCACGGGTTGGCCGAGATGGCGGTGCACCAGCGCAGCGCGGCCGAAGAAGTCCACCGTCTTCGCGCCTTGCGCCGGCACGTCGGTAAGTTTGCACAGTTCATTTTTCATTTCATGGATCCTTGGTTCGGGCTCGCGCCAAACGCAGACCACTCGATGAAAGGTATGTTGATGCGTGACATGCAGGATCTCCGATGGGTTGAAAGGGAGTACAGCGATGCTGATCCGCCGGCTCTCCAGCGAATGCGTGTAGTGTGTCCAAGCCGGTTGACCTTGGGAATCACTGCAAATTCCAAAACACCGTTCCGCCGGGAGGAACAATTGGACTGGCGTCGTGCGTGTCACCAAGGCCTGCGCTCACTACGCTGATCACCGCCGGGGCACCCTGCCCAGGATGAATGCAGCACCGCAACTCCGGTCACAGGCACATGTCCAAGATCTTGCCTGGGATGGTGTGAAAACCCTACCTGGATGTCCAGCCGAATCCCACCGCTCGAAGACTGCAGCCGAGCCGCTTCTGAATTTCACACCGCCTGCCACCAGATTTCGGGGAAGGCACTGTGCCGCCTTGCGCAACTATGAATTCTCTCCTGCGCCAGTTCCCATTGCCTGACAAATCTACGACAGTGACCCGACATCTTGGGCAACAGGGCTAGCACAAATCCATTCAGATCCAACTCAAAAATGAGCCGAATTCCAGTCATCGACTTCGACAACGCCAACGCAGACCAGAAAGTGCTGCTCGAAGCAATAGCATCCCAGATGGAGGATGTCCCCAAACACATCAAAGTGCTGGCGAACTCGCCGACGGCGCTGAAAGCGTTCATGGGTATGTTGCTCATTGCCAACCAGGGATCACTATCGCGTCAGACCTGCGCGCGTATAGCCATTGCCATTGCCCAGAGGCATTCGTGTGAATACGATTCAAAGAATCTTGCAGCCAGTGGCCACAAGGTTGGTCTCACCGGCAACGAAATCGACGCCAATCGTGAAGGTACGAGTGAGGATGCACGTGCTGCTGTCGCAGTAAGGCTCGCTCTCAGCCTTTCCGAAACCATCGGGGCAGTCGAATCGGCGCAGCTGACGCACGCGCGCGTTTCAGGATTCACAAACGCCGACATTGTAGAAATCATTGCACACGTGGGCATGAATCTTCTGGCCATCATGCTGGCCAACGCCAGTCACACCGGTGCCAGTCCAACGTCCCAACCCAATGACGCAAATTGAACCCTCGCCAACGACATGAACGGGAGACTCACATGCAAGACTATGCAGACCAGGTCGCCGCATTGCGCCCAATGCTGTTAAGAGTGGCTCGCAAGCGCTTGCGCAACACGGCGTGGGCCGAAGACGCCGTGTCCGAGACCATGGTCGCCGCGTTGGAGAAGCCACACTCGTTCGCGGGGCGGTCCACTCTACAAGCCTGGCTGGTAGGCATCCTGAATCATCAAGCAGTAAATCAGATTCGGCGCAATACCCGTGAAAGCCAACTCGAAGTATCGGAAGACGGAGTGGATTGCGAAAGCAACGCTGCAGCCGACGGCGATGAAATTGGCGACACGCGGGCCCGCCTGAACGACCCACAAGAGTGCCTGCATCAACGCCAATTCGTGTCGATACTGGACCGGTGCGTTCGGGCTCTACCGGCCAACCAGGGACGGGCGTTCATGCTCCGCTACGGCGAGGATGAAGACGCCTCGCACATCTGTGCGGAGCTAGGCGTCACGACAAATAACGTGCACGTATTGCTCCACCGGGCGAGACTCAGCCTGCGCACTTCACTCTCAATGTTTTGACATGGCTGTGTCGCGCCTGTCCTGCCCAACCAGGTCGGCGATGCCTGCGAGCATGAACAAGCCACCTGCTATGGACAGATTCTTCATGAAGAGTAATTGTTGCGCGAACTGGAATTCGGGCGCGAACGTCCAGAAGTGATGAAAAAGAAGGTTTGTGCCGATCACAAGCAGGGCCATTGCCAACGCCGTCAAGCGTATCCTGTAGCCGAGTCCGAGACAAATGCCGCCGAGGATCTCCATCGCGCCCAGCAAGAGGGCCGGCGCAGTTTCCAGCGGAAAGCCGTCGCTCACCACATAGCCAGTCGTCTGCACATGTGTGCTGGCCAGTTTGGCAAGCCCCGAGATCGCAAGCATGGTGGCAATGAGAATTCGGCCGGTGAATACAAGGGGTGTCAAAGTTGATTTGTCCATAGAGGTCCCGATTGACATTCGTGTTGCTTGACCTTAGCTGGCGCATGGTGCGAAAGCTGACCGAGCCGCGCGGAACCCGCGCGACCCGTTCGTGCGTTCGCCCCAGGCAAAACAGTCACAGGTCTATTTGTTGAGACCAACCCAGTTGCGCTCGGCCTTGCTGACGAAGCCTTCGGTGTCGCGCGCGAAGGTTTTGTTCAGGTCTTCGTTGAAGTTGAGGTAAAGTTTGCCATTGCTGACCGTCCATCCGTTGACTGGATCGACGTCAAACAACTTGCCCTGGGCGACACCCCAGGTACAGAAGCCGCCGTATTGCGGCGCGTATTTTGCGGGGTCGGCCTTGAACAAGTCGCGATGCTCTGCCGACGCAAATTGCCAGGTCACGCCGCCATATTGCACTGTGAACTTGTCCGAGCCCTGGACCGGCTTCTTGTCGGTGAAATACCCCACAACGTCATAACCCTTGGCACCAAGGCCCGCGTACAGGGTGTTGTATTCCGCACCGGTCTGCTTGACAGCGAAGGAGGTGGACGGAAGCGTGGTGAGCGCGGCAAATGCCACCACGGTGGAAATCAGCAAACGCGGTGACGAACGAAATGAGGTCATGTGGATTCTCCAGGAGTTGAAAAGGAAGGTTCAATGTCCGCCGCGCTTCTTGGCGCGCGGTGGATGGGGTGAACTTTCCCATTCAACGCCTCTTGACAGAATCCCCACGAAGTACAAAAGACTGTTGCGGGATAGTGAAGAATCAGCGGTCCGGTGAGGCCGTGTGCGCCGCTCAGTTCAACGCCGGATTGGCGCGAAGCCGGTCAATCGCAAGATCAAGAAATGCACGTGCCTTGCGCGATGCATGTCTGCCCTCTCTGTGAACGACGTTTACAGGCAAGGCTGGCGGCTCGAATTCGCTCAGCACCACTTTCAAGCGTCCATCTCGCAGGTATTCGGCAACCTGGTACGACAGCACGCGGGTAAGGCCAAAACCGGTCACCGCTGCGGCAATCGCGGACTCATTGCCGTTGGTGGTCATTCGTGGTGTCAATTTGACGACTGCTGCCGCTCCTTTGTCCGCCAATCTCCACTCTGAAACGGGTGCCAGCGGATTCACTGAGATGGTGCAATGTCTTCGCAGGTCGTCTGGTGCCAGCGGAATCCCATGTCGCTCCAGATAGTCGGGTGAGGCGCAGATCACCCTGCGCACGGTTCCGACGCGAACCGCATGCATGGATGAATCGGGCAACTCGGCAATACGCACAGCCAGGTCCACGCCTTCCTCCATCAGGTTGACCAGGCGACCAACGAACCAACACGAAACACGGACATCAGGATGCAGTTGCAGGTATTCCGTGACGATTGCCATTACATACTTGGCACCGAACAAAACAGGGGCCGTGATGGTGAGTTGCCCATGTACGGCCCCGCTCAAACGATTGACGGCCTCGTCTGCCTCCTGCATCTCCTGAAAAATGCGCCGGTAGTCTTCCAGATAACGTGCTCCGGGCTCGGTAACGCGCACCACACGCGTAGTGCGCGCAAGCAATTGCACGCCAAGCTGCGTTTCCAGTACATTGATGGCACGTGTTACGGCTGCCGGAGAAATACCCAGCTGCCGCGCTGCACCGGCGAAACCATTGGCTTCGACGACGGCCATGAATACGCTGATCAGATGCAGCTTGTCCAAGAATTCCCTATCGAGAAAGCACCGTGGTCGAATATCGGCAAGAACCCTGCCACGGAATCACTTGCCCCTATTGCCGAATGCCCATTGCCCGAATGAGCTTGCCCATACGCAGGTTTTCATCGCGCGTGCGTTTGCCTAGTTCCTCCGGCGTTGAAGCCTCCGGCTCCAGCCCCAGTGCCAACAATTGGCTTCGTACACCGGGATCACCGATCGCGGCTGCCACTTCATTGTTCAGTCGATCGATCACCCGCTTTGGCGTCCCGTTCGGCGCATACAGGGCAACCCACGGCGCGAGCACGAAGCCAGACATGCCGGATTCCGAAACCGTAGGCAAGGCGGGCATCAAGGTCGAGCGTTCCTTGCTGGCCACGGCGATGGCCCGTAGCCTGCCGTCTTTGATCAAGGGAAGCGCAATGGACATCGCAACAAACATCACGGGAACACGCCCACTGACGACTTCCATCGCAGCCTGTGACGCGCCTCGAAAGGGGACGTGCATCAATTTGATACCCGCGGCCTCCTTGAAAAGCTCCATGGCCATGTGCTGCTGACTACCGACCCCGCCAGACGCGTAGTCCAATGACCCGGGTCTCAACTTGGCGAGCGCAATGAACTCGTTGACGCTTGTGGCGGCTATTGACGGATGAAGCACCAAAACACTGGTAACCAACGCCACCAGGCTGACAGGCTCCAAGTCAGCGAGCGGATCACGGTTGCCCTGCATTTGCAAATGCGGAAGGACAGTCAGGATGCTGTCTCCCATTGCACCGATGGTGTAGCCATCCGCAATAGCGTGTGCGATCTGCCGCTCGCCGATAAGTCCAGCGGCGGCCGGCATGTTCTCGATTACCAGTGGTTGCCCCAGGTTTTCCGAAATCTTCTGAGCCACTATCCGGGTGATTGCGTCACCCGCGGTTCCAGCCTGCATCGGAACAATCACCTTGATGGGCCGCGCTGGGTACATTTGCCCCCATGCAGGCACGCCGACAGCCAGCCCCACGACGAGCCAAATGACCAAAAATGTCGCTTTCAGGTTGGGAAGCGCCATGGCGAAAATAGGGGTATGTCCAACGGGTCAATTGAGCGCCGGATTGGCGCGTAGTCGATCGATCGCCAGATCAAGAAAGGTGCGCGCCTTCTGCGACGCATGGCGCCCTTCGCGATGCACCAGATGCACCGGTATCGGTGCGGGCTCAAACTCACTCAGAACGATTTTGAGTTGCCCACTTAGCAACTGATCGGTGACTTGATACGACAAAAGCCTTGCCAGGCCATACCCACCGACCACGGCGGCAATCGCAGAATCGTTTGTCGTCGTGCTCAAGCGCGCATGCAGTTTCACGATGGATGGGGCACCGTCCCGAACCAGCCGCCACTCTGCGGCAGCAGTGACCGCGTCAACAGACACGATGTGGTGGGCCGCCAACTCATTTGGGTCCATAGGGATTCCATGTTCCTTCAGATAGACTGGAGAACCGCAAATAACGCGGCGCACACTGCCCACGCGAATCGCCTGCATCGACGAATCCGGGAGTTCGCCGATCCGCACTGCGACATCCATACCCTCGTCCATCATGTTGACCACTCTGTCGAGAAACCAGCATGCTGCGTTGACACCGGGATAACGCTGCAAATACTCCGTGACAATGGGAGTGACATGTTTAGCGCCGAACAATGCAGGCGCAGTAATCGTCAAAGTTCCACGGGGAACACCATGCAAACCATTGACGGCTTCGTTTGCCTCAGCCAGTTCGGCAAGGATACGCCGGCAGTCCTCGGCATACCGGGCGCCCGGTTCGGTAAGCCTCACGATGCGGGTGGTGCGCGTTACCAGACGGACACCGAGTTGGGTCTCGAGCGCATTGATGGCGCGCGTCACCGCCGGGGGCGAAATTCCAAGCTTGCGAGCCGCACCTGCCAATCCATTCGCGTCGGCCACCGCCACAAATACACCGATCAAATGCAGTTGGTCCACAACACTCCTCAGCCACCATTTTTCGACGGTTGGTGAAAATTGCTCCGCAATTGACGAATTTAAGCACAGTTTATCCCGTCCAACGCCAATCCGGACCACCCCTGCTGGGGCCGCTTCGCAACAGATCATTGCTGTTTGTGCAACGGTGAATTGACCGGCACGCTGATTCTCAAGGGCGGTCATTTCCGTCACAGTCAGGCAACCTCCGCAAATGAGGGAAGGGTCTGCACGACCACCCCAACCCCGTCCAACACCGGACCCACCGTCAAGCAACCAGCCACTTCCATATGCCATACCTCAACTTGAAACTCAGCGTCCCGGAATCAGTGGACACGACGAAAAAGGCCGCTGCCGTCTTGACCCAGATCACAGCCGAAGTTCTTGGCAAGAGCCAAGAGCTGACAGCAGTCGTGGTTGAGTACGTGCAGCCCCAGAATTGGTTCGTCGCAGGAGCGTCATTGCTGGAAAAGGGGAGTACCAGCATGTACCTGGACATCAAGATAACCGAGGGCACCAACACAAAAGACGAAAAAGCATATTTTGTGGCGAAAGTGTTTTCGTCACTGGAGGCCATCGTCGGTCCGCTGGCCATGGCCAGTTATGTTGTGATACACGACGTACGTGCCGACTCCTGGGGCAATCAGGGGGAAACGAAAGAGTACAGATATATCCAGGGAGCTCAGGTTCAATCTCGTGATTCCGCAGACAAACCAAGCCGGTGATCACGTTGAAATCTGTGCCACTGTTTGAAAAGTTTTCCCGTCGACTGAAATGCGGACGTTCGACACTGCCAGTTTCACCCCAACTCTCGTCAAAGGAATCCCCATGCAACGCCTGACGTCCCTCAGCCTGAGCCGCCGCAACATGCTTGCTCTGAGCACCGCCGCATTCCTGTTCAGCACACCCGTACGAGCGGCCGAGCCGCCCATCAACACGCTGAAGAACAGCCTGTTCGGGGGCCGCACGGACACCGCGATCAATGGCTATGACTCTGTGGCCTACTTCACGCTGGGCAAGCCGGTCAAAGGGCAAGATGGCCTCGTCACTGATTGGATGGGAGCGAAATGGAAGTTCTCGTCGCAGGCCAACCTGGACCTCTTCAAGTCCAACCCTGAGAAGTACGCACCGCAGTACGGCGGCTACTGTGCCTACGGGGTCACCCAAGGCACTCTGATCAAGGTCGAGCCCGAGCAGTTCACCGTGCGCGATGGCAAGCTTTACCTGAACTACGATGCCGAAGTGCAAGCCAAGTGGCGCAAGGACCCGACGGGCTACATCCAGGATGCCGACGCCAAGTTCCAGGCGCTTCTGAAGAAGTGAGATTCTGTGAACTCCCTCGCCCCATCCTCTGAAAGGTCGCCCATGAACTGGCTTCGCCGTCACGGCCACTGGCTGCTCACGCTCTTTGTGGCTTTCGTGTTCATCCAATCCTTGTTCTTCAAGTTCACCGGCTCGCCCGAGACGGTGTACATCTTCCAGGGCAAGCTCGATCCCTGGGCCGCATCACTGGGCTTTGCGGGTGTGTTCGCGCCGGGTGGGATCTTCTCGGCCAAGGTGGTGGGTACATTCGAGTTGATCACATCGGTGCTGCTGCTGGCCGGTGCCGCGATCTCACGTCAGCGGGCCGTTCAGGTCCTGGGCGCGGCCATGGGTATGGGCGTCATCAGCGGAGCGATTTTCTTTCATCTGTTCACGCCGCTGGGTGTGGCCGTGGTCAACACCGATGGCAGCAGCGACGGCGGTCAACTCTTCATGCTGGCCTGCGGTGTTTGGGTGTCTTGTGCGTTGCTTTTGTGGATTCGGCGCGGGGTCTGGCTGCGCTACCTTGGCATCACAGAAAGCGGTCGCTCGTAAGACAGCCAGCAAAGTATCAGGTCAATTTCAGATTTTCCAGAAGAGAAGAGTAAACCGCAGATATGCGTCGCAAATGCCGAGAGTCAGTATGCGTTAAAAGCCAAAGCTCGGTCTGGCACTCGTCGAGAACCTCTGTCAATTGCCTGAGGTCGCTTCGGTCTTGAGCCAGAAACAGCGGAAGCAGTCCAATTGCGGCGCCTTGCCCGACAAGTTCGCACACAGTCAAGATGCTGCCGACGCGATAGGTCGGAGTCACCTTTGGAAAGTGCTTCTTTCGCCAGACAACCGATGGGTGCTCCGGCAGCGCATCGTCTGGCGCAACCCACGGCGTTCTTGCAGCAACTTCAGCGTCAAAGCTCTTGGGACCGCCCTTCTTCGCGCCGTAAAGCGCAACGCGAATGGGGCCGACATGTTTGCCAACCAGATGTTGGGGTGGCCTGCGCGTGGCCCTCACGGCAATATCGGCGTCGCGGCGCGTAAGGTTCGCAAGTTCGTTGCCGGTGTGCAGATCAAAGGACAGCAATGGGTGGCTCGTGAGAAGCCGCTTGAGGGCGGGCGCAATCAATCCATGCATGATGGTGTCGGTGCTGGTAATGCGCACCGTTCCGGAGACTTGCCCTGGGCTCGTCTGGGCTGCAGAGCGGGCTGCTTCCAGCTGCGCCTCCATTTGTTCCCCATGTGCCGCGAGTTCTTGTGCCAGTTCCGTTGGCAGGTAACCCAGGCGGGAGCGCTCAAACAGCCGGATCTTCAATCCTTTTTCAATCCGCTGCACAGCTCTGAACACGGTTGACGCGTCGACTCCCAGCCGCTCTCCCGCGTCAGCCAAGGTTCCTGCCCGAACCAGCGCCAAGACGACCCCAAGGTCTGAGGCCTCCATTTTGTATTGCATCGGTGCATTCATGGTTTGCATCACCGCCTATTTTCATTGCATGAATGAAATCATACATTCACTCCATCATCAACCCAAGGGAGAAATGCAATGCGTCATCAACCGTATCATTCAAGCCAAGTTGGCATATCGATGCTCCGTGTGAGCCTGGGCGTCATGTGGATCGCGCACGCCCTGTTGAAGTTGCTGGTTTTCACCCTTCCGGGAACCGCGCAGTTCTTTCAGAGTGTGGGGTTCCCCGGCTTCCTGGCCTATCCGGTTTTCGCGGTAGAGATACTGGGTGGCATCGCCTTGGT
The DNA here is from genome assembly GCA_039934375.1 of Burkholderiaceae bacterium. GTDB lineage: Bacteria > Pseudomonadota > Gammaproteobacteria > Burkholderiales > Burkholderiaceae_C > CAISIP01. The sequence continues at coordinate 27,503 of JBDTMH010000014.1, forward strand.
AACCGGCTTTTACGCCCGGCAAGTCTCGCTGGTGCTGGTCCCGGTCATGCTGGCGGCAGCGTCTGTGCATTTTGGCAATGGCTGGGTCTTTACGAGCCCCAATGGCGGATGGGAATACCCCATTTTCCTGGCGGTGGCATCCATTTCCCTGTGGCTGATCGGTGATGGTGCCTTCGCCCTTCGCCGCAGTGATCGACTGGTTCTGAGCGCTTAAGGGGATTGCCATGACTTCCAGACTTGTTCTCGTCAGTCACAACCTGTGCCCCTATGTGCAAAGGGCTGCCATTGTTCTGGCGGAAAAAGGCATTGCGTTCGAGCGGATCGACATCGATTTGGCCGACAAGCCATTGTGGTTCCTGAAGATATCACCCCTTGGCAAGACGCCCGTCTTGTTGGTGGACGACATTCCGGTCTTTGAATCGGCCGTGATTTGCGAATATCTGGATGAAACTGCTTTGCCACGTCTTCACCCCGCGGACGCCCTGCAGCGTGCCCAACACAGGGGATGGATGGAGTTCGGCTCTGCGGTTCTCAATGCCATTGGCGCGTTCTACAACGCCGCTGACGAGGCGGCGCTGATCGGCAAAGCAGCTGATCTACGCAGCCGTTTCGAGCAGATCGATTCGGTGCTGGGTTCGGGTCCCTACTTCGAAGGCGCTCGCTTTTCCATGGTGGACGCGGTGTTTGGTCCGATCTTTCGATACTTCGATACGTTTGAATCGTTCGAAGATTTTGGCTTCTTCACAAATACGCCACGTGTGACGGCATGGCGTCGTGCACTCGCGGCAAGGCCTTCGGTGCAAGGGGCAGCACACGAGGACTACGCCAGCTTGCTTGGCCAGTTCCTGCTTCGTCGCAACAGCGCAATTTCACGGCAAGTTGCAAGACATGCCGAACTTCAACCTTGATCCCAACCGCTTCAACCATTACTTGTTGAATCGCCTCAGATGGTCACTGATTTTCAGCGCGCCCGATGAAATCGGCGTCCGCAAGCCCGCCGCCGCGTGTGCCGTCGCGCTTGCAAACGTCCGCACCCCCATATTGCCGACCTTGACTGACCAGGGGCCATCGAGCGGCAAGCAATGCCGAGTTCACCAAGAGCGCTGCCAATGCGATGCGGGACATGCGCATCTGCTTGACGCGCGATGGGTGCCACCTCCATCAGGCCAATGTCGACGGGTCGATGTTGGCGCCGCAGATGATCAGGCATACCTTGTCATCCGCACGCGGGCGGTACGCACCACTTTGCAGCGCCGCCAGTGGCAAGGCCGCGGCGGGTTCGACCGCCAGTCGCAGCTCTTGCCACATCCAGAGCTGCGCATCACGAATCGCCTGGTCGGACAAGAGCAGCGCCGTCTGGACGTGGCGCTGCGTGACATTCCAGGCGATGGCCCCGATGCGCCGCGCGCCGAGCGAGTCGGCGGCGATGCCGCCCACATCGACGTCCACCGGATGCCCCTGGCGCCGCGCCTCGAACAAGGTCGGGCACTTTTCGGGTTCGAGTGCGACGACTTGGGTGCGCGACTCGAACCCGGCCGCCAGCCCGGCGATCAGCCCACCTCCGCCAACGCTGACCAGCACCGCGTCGGGCAAGCCGGCCTGGTCTTCGATTTCGAGCGCCAGTGTGCCGGCGCCGGCCACCACCTCGATCTGGTCATAGGCGTGGACCAACATGGCGCCGGTTTCCGCCGCGCGTTCGATGCAGGCCTGCAGCGCTTGCGGGTAGTGGTCACCGGCCACAACGACGCTGGCGCCCAGCGCAGCGAGTTTCTGGCGCTTGGCCTGCGGACTGACGCTGGAGACGAACACGGTGCAGGGCACACCCACCGCGCGGGCCGCAGCCGCGCACGCGATGCCAGCGTTACCGCCCGACGCGATCACGACGCCGCTGGCTGGCAGTTGCGCCGAGAGCAAGCGATTGAACATGCCGCGTGCCTTGAAACTACCGCTGACTTGCAGCTGTTCGAGCTTGAACCAGACTTCCGCGCAGTCCACGCCAAGCGTTGATCCCGCCAGCTGGAGCAGCGGTGTGCGGCGCAGCGGCGGCACTGGCACTTCGAACAGGCGTGCCTGGGCCTCCAGGATGTGCTGACGATTGACCTCGTTGTTTTCGGATGCGATTGGGGGGTTCATGGATCAGGGTTCCGGCACGTCCTGGATCACCACGGCGAGGTTCTGCCCGGCGCGCACATGGCCCACCAGTCCGTGCGCGTACAAGCGGCCCTTGGATCGGAAAAGCACCGGCTCGGGCTCCAGCGCCGGGCGGTCGAGCTGGTGCATCAGTCCCGCCAGTTGCCCGGCTTCAATGTTGTCGCCCAGTGTGAATCGGCGTTCGAAATAGCCGTTGCAGGGTGCAAACAGGTAGGCATCGGCACCATCGATGCGCGTCCAGCGCGTCTTCTGGCCGGGCACCGTGGCGATGTCTGGCAGGACCCCGGTGTGTTTGAGCACGCGCCGCGTCGCCTCGCGCGTCGCCTGCACCGACTCTCCGGTGACCCAGCCGCCCATGCCCATCTCGGCCGCCAGTGTCGGTATGCCCTTGAGGCTGGTGTATCCGGGCGCAGTGCGGTAGTCACCCATGTTGCTGGTCTGCACGGTAATGCCGACGCCGAATACCTCGGCCAGCTCGGCGTTGGCGCGCGACAGCTTCGGATCCATGCCATCGGCCAGCACCACGTGCGCGCTGGGTTCGATGAACAAGGTACTGCCGCCGGCGTGCAGGTCAATGTAGTAGTCGGCGCGGCTGAAGATGTGTTCGGCGACGTAACTGGCGATCTGCTGTGTCGGCGCACCGACATGGTCGCCCGGGAACACCCGGTTCAAGTTCAGTTTGTCGATCGGCGAGGTGCGCCGACCGGCGCGCAACGCCGGGGCGTTGAACGCCGGCAGCAGGATCAACTGGCCAGCCACGTCCGCGACCCTGGTCTGGCGCATCAGCTCGGCGATCACGATCGGGCCTTCGTATTCGTCACCGTGCACCGCGCCCGAAACCACAACCACCGGGCCCTTGCCATTTCTGATCGAGGCTGCGGGAAACGGAATCACGCCCCAGGCATCGTCGTCCGGCGAATGCGGCAGGTTCAGGTTGCCGATCTGCTTGCCGTCACGGTCCCAGTCGATGTCGCTGAAAACGGTGGTGTTCATATGTCACCCGTATGCGCTAGATCGGCGCGGTCCATAGTTTCTGGTTGGACAAGGCGTCGGCCACGTCGGCACTCACGGCGTCGAGCAGCAACCGACCTTTTTCCGGCGTCGCGGCCCAAGCCTCGCCGACCAGTCCCAACTTGGAGCGCGTCGCGAGTTGCTGCCAGCGGTAAACACCCGGGTTGACGCCTTCGATGGCCGACAGGCCTGGCACCAGCGGCGTGCGCCAGGACTTTTTCAGTGGCAGTACGGTCTCGGGCGACAGGGCCTGCAGCATCGATGTCTCGGCTTCACAGGCGTGCAACACATTGGTCTGGTGCTCCAGGATGCGCCGGATCGATTCAGCTCCGATCTGCCAGTAGGTGCCGCCGGCCAGCGGCAACTGCATCTCGATCGTCAGCTCGGTGATGATGGTTTCCAGCGCGGCGATGTTGCCACCGTGGCCGTTGAGCACGAAGATGCGCTTGAATCCATGGCGTGCCGCCGAACGCACGACGCAGCCGATGACGGCCGACATCGCGGCGAAGTTCAGCGTCAGCGTGCCACCCAGCGACATGTGGTGTTCCGACATGCCGAACGGAATCGCCGGCGTGACGATGGCGCGCTGGCGGTCATGCATCAGGCGCGCGGCACGCAACGAGACCTCATAGGCCAGGCGCCAGTCCACCTGCACCGGCAGGTGCGGCCCGTGTTGTTCGGTCGCGCCCAGCGGGATGATGACAACCGTCTTCTGGCGCGCCAGCGTGCGCAGCGCCGGGGCCGTCATCCGGTCCCAGCGAACCTCGGCTGCTTGTGCTTTGGCTTTCATCACAGTGGCTGCATCGGGTCCATGTGCCGGCCCAGCCACTTCATGTGCAGCTTGTCGAGTTCGGTGTTCATGGTGTTGTAGAAGATGAACGAGTCGAGCCAGCGCACCAGGTTGTGCTCGCCCATGCGCACGCCCATGTGGGCCGGGCTCTGGCGGATGTTGAACTTGAGGTCGAACTCCTTGTTCGGGTTCTTCTTGGCCAGGTCGATCGCCACGATGCTGTTGGTTGCGAAGATCTGCGCCTGGCCGGACAGGTAGGCGGCCGCGGCCGTGGCGTCGTCTTCGGTGCGCATGATGTCAGCCTTGGGATTGGCCTCTGACAAGGCCATCTCCTGCGTCGTGCCTTTGGCGGCGGCCACCTTGTAGCGGCCCAGGTCAGCGGCCGATTTGACGCTGATGTTCTTCGGTCCGTACACCGCCAACGACGTGTTGGCATAAGGCGCGGTGAACATGATCTGTTTGGCGCGCTCCGGCGTCAACCCCATCACCGATATCACGATGTCCACCTTGTCAGTCAGCAGGTAGGGAATGCGGTTGGCACCTGTGATCTGTGTGATCTCCAGTTTCACGCCCAGGGCCTTGGCGACCATGGTGGCCATGTCGACGTCAAAGCCTTCCGCTACGCGGTTGACGTTTTGCGAGCCGAACGGTGGCACGTCGAGCGGCACGCCGATACGTACCACGCCGCGGTTGAGAATATCCTCGAAGCGGTCGGCCCATGCGGCGCCGAGACAGCCGAAGAACAAGGTCACGATGGCAAGGGAACGCAGACAGTACTTGAACATGATGGACTCCTTGGGTGAAAAAACGGGTGAACCCAACGCCGCGGCCGTGCGCGCTGCGTTGGTGGGTCGATGGCTGGGTGTGCCTTTCATGGGACACCCACCTCGATCAGATCGCGGTTGCTGCGCGAGAGCAATTCCGTGCCATCGCGGGTGACCAGCAAGTTGTCGATGATGCGTGCGCCCAGCCCTTCGTCGCCGATGAAGACCGGGGGTTCGACGCTGACGACCATGCCAGCGCGCAAGGTGTACGGGCTGTCGGCCAGCATGTGCAGCGGTTCGCCCCAGCTGGGCGGAAATCCCGGCGCCAGGCCGTAACCGGTGGTGTGTACCCGATAGGCTTCGAGGCCGGCGTGCGCGATGACTTCCTTGGCCGCAGCATGCGGTTCGGTGGCCGGTACGCCGTCGCGGATCCGGGCAATGCAGGCGTCGCTGGCCTGGCGCACCACCGCAACCAGTTCGCGCATGCGCGGCGTCGGCCTGCCGATGCAGAATTGGCGTCCTATCGTGGCGGTGTAACGCCGGCAGGTCGCGCCGAACTCGATGTTGCCGAAGTCGCCCTCGCGCAGCCGCCTCTCAGTCGGTGCGCCATGGCTGAAGCAGGAACGTTCGCCCGAGACCAGGTTGATCGGGCTGGCGGCGATGCCACTGCCCGCTTCGAGCAGGTTTTGCATGACGAGACCGGCCAGCGCCAGTTCGCTGCGTCCGATCTGCAGGGCCGTGGTAAACGCCGCCATGGCCGCGTCGGCGCGCTGGCTGGCCAGCCGGATGTAGCCAAGCTCGGCTGGCGACTTGACCAGCTTGAGGTCGTGCACCAGGTTGCTGGGCTCGGCGACCAGGGCCTTGCCGAGCATCTCACGGATACGCAGGTAATGGTACGGATGCAGGTAGTACGCCGGCACTTCGATGCCGACGCTGGCCTTGCACAATCCATGTGTGTCGGCGAGTCGTTCGAACGCGGAGATCGGGTCCTGGTATTCGCCGCCGCCGAATGTCAGTACCTTGTCGACCAACGCGTCCTGCTCGAACTCGTTGCGTTCGCCCTCACGCGTCAACACCGTCAGGCAGGACGCGTCGGCCGGCACCAGCAGGCATTGGAACTCCTGGTAACTCTTGGCGTCCGAGCCGGTCAGCCAGTGGATCGACACCGGGTGGAACAACACCAGCCAGTCCAGTTGCAGGCTGCGCATCGCTGCCGCCACACGCGCGCGGCGTGCCGTGAATTCGTCCGGGCTGAAATCGTGTCTGGACATGGCGCCGGCCTTCTAGTGCAGAACCGCACTCAGAAACCCCTTCAATTCTTCCGTTTTCGGTGCGGCAAAAAACTCCTTGGCCGGCCCCTGCTCCCAGACCTTTCCCTGGTTCATGAAGACCACGCGGTGCGCCACACGGCGCGCGAAATTCATCTCGTGCGTGACGAGCAGCATGGTCATGCCCTCGCGTGCCATGTCCTCGAGCACCAGCAGCACTTCGCCGACCAGTTCCGGGTCGAGCGCCGAGGTGATTTCGTCGAACAACATGATGCTGGGCGCCATTGCCAGTGAGCGCGCGATGGCAACGCGTTGTTGCTGTCCGCCCGAAAGTTCGTCGGCATAGGCCTTGATCTTGTCCTCCAGCCCGACCTTGCGCAGTGCCTCGCGTGCCAGCGCGGCGGCCGGCGCCGCGCCAATGCCCTTGACGATGGTCGGCCCGAGCGTGATGTTGCGCTCGACGGTCAGGTGCGGGAACAGGTTGAAGCTCTGGAACACGATGCCAACCCGGGCGCGCAATTCGCGCAGGTTGGCACGCGGGTCGTGCACCGCGACGCCATCGACCCAGACCTCACCTTGCTGCACCGGCTCCAGGCCGTTGATGCAGCGCAACAGCGTGCTCTTGCCCGACCCGGAACGACCGATGATGGCGACGATCTCGCCCTTCTCGATGGTCAGGTCGACGTCCTGCAGCACCATGTTGCTGCCGTAGGACTTGTGCACGGACTTGAGCTCAACGAACGGCACGGCGTCTCCCTTCGAGTACCCGGCTGTACCGCGTGAGCGGATAACACAGGCTGAAATACAGCGCCGCTACCAGCAGGTAGACGGCAAACGGCTGGAACGTCGCGGCGGTTGTCATCTGTCCTTCGCGCGTGAGTTCGACAAAACCGATGACCGCAGCGAGCGACGTGTTCTTGATCAGCTGGACCAGGAACCCCACCGTGGGCGGTATCGCAATACGCACCGCCTGCGGGATGATCACGTGGCGCAGTTGCTCGATGTAGGTCAGCCCGATCGCGGTGCCGGCCTCCCATTGCGTCCTGGGAATGGCGATCAGTGCGCCGCGCCAGATCTCGCCCAGGAAGGCGCCGGCATAGACCGAGAATCCGACCGTGGCCGCGATCAATGGGGGCAGGTTGTAACCCACGATCGACAGTCCGAAATAGAAGATGAACAACCAGGCCAGCAGTGGAATGCCCTGCACGAGGCCGACATAGCCACGCGCCAGCAGGCTGGGCAGCAGGTGGTGCGAGGCGCCGCCGGCAGCCACCAGCAGCCCGATCAGACCGCCGCCGGCCAGCGCCAGCAGCGTCAGCGCAATCGTCCAGCGCACTGCCAGCACCAGGTAATACACGTCGAGCAGGGCGAGTTCGCGGATCATCGGCGGCGGCGGAACAGCAGGTGGTAACACAGGCCGAAGCCGCCGCGCATCAGCAGCGTCAGGCACAGGTACAAGATCGAGATCACGGTATAGACCTCGAAGTCGCGAAAGGTGCGCGACTGGATGATCGAGCCGGCATGGAACAGGTCGGCCGCCGAAATCTGCGACACGACACTGGTGGCCAGCATCAGCAACACGAACTGGCTGCTCAGCGATGGGTAGATATTCTTGAGCGCCGGCAGCAGCACCACGTGGCGGAAGATCTGGGGTCCGGTCAGGCCGAGAGAGATGCCGGCCTCGATTTGCGATTTGGGAATGCTTTCGAAGCCGGCGCGCACGATCTCGGCGGTGTAGGCCGTCAAATTGATGGTCAGCGCCAGCAAGCTGGCCGTCATGACGTCGAGCTTGATCCCGATGGCAGGCAGACCGAAGAAGATCAGGAACAACTGCACGATCAGCGGCGTGTTGCGTATCACCTCGACATAACCACGCGCGACGGCCCGCGGCCACGGCCGCCCGTAGGTCAGCACGATGGCCACCAGCGTGCCGAACACGAAACCCACCGAAATCGTCACGGCGCTGAGTTCGAGCGTGACGAGCAGCCCGTCGGCGATGGCGTCCTGCTGTGCCAGTACGTCCCGAAAACGAAAGGTGTATGCCATTTCAAATATGAAATTACTTTTCTGGCCAATCAGTGCTGTGCGGATTTCTGAAGATCTGCCTTCACCATAGGCTTTCAATCGCCAATTGGCCAGATGGTGAATACTGACTTGCTGTTTCGTGTGCTGAAACTTGGCCGCAATCCAATCATCAATAAAATATGATTTTGTATATGAAGGAAATGATCAGTGGCCAGGTCTGATTCCGGGACAACCAAATACACCGCTCCTGCGCTGGACAAGGGCCTGGACATCCTCGAGGCACTGGCCAACGCGCCGCAGGGTTTGACGTTGAACGGCCTGGCCAAGGCGCTGGGCCGTACCGCCAGCGAGATCTTCCGTATGGTGGTCACGCTGCAGCAGCGCGGCTACCTGTCGGCCGACGAAAACGACCGCTACAACCTGACACTCAAGATGCTTGAGTTGTCGCACCGGCAGCAGCCTCTCAAGTCCCTTGTCGCGACCGCAACCCCGTTGATGCGCGAACTCGCGAGCCGGGCCTACCAGTCCTGCCACCTGAGCGTCTACCACGATGGCCATATTCTGGTCGTTGCCCAGGTCGACGCGCCCGGGCCGTTTTCGATGGGTGCCAAAGTCGGCGCATTGGGCAAGTTGAGCGACTCGGCCTCGGGCACGATACTGCTGGCGTTTCGCGACGAGGCCGAACGCACGCGGATGATGGCCGCACAGATCCGCATACATGGCGAACTCGAGATCGACGCGGCGCAACTGCTGCGCCAGATTGAGCAGGCGCGCAGCAACGAGTCCATCACCTGGCCGAGCCGGCGCATCGTGGGTGCAACCGACGTGTCCAGGCCGGTGTTTGGCATCAAGCAGGAGGTGATCGCCGCGCTGACCGTGCCCTACATTGAGCGGCTGGATCGGCCGCAGAGCCCGAGCATTCCCGATGTGGAACTGCTGGTGCGCGAAATTGCCGCACGATTGTCCGAACGCATGTATTACACCGGGCACAACGAACTGCAATAGTCGAGCGTCGCGTGTCGGTGCTAAGCAGCGCTGCTCCCAAGTTTCATCGCACCCCTTCTGGGGCCTGGCTAAGCCCGGGACGGGGGCACTCAAATGGTCCGGTTTTCCGCCGGAGTCAACAATGTTCCATGCGAACGAACGACTATGATGGCGGAACCCGACAAGGCGCAGGTCGTTGCGGAGAAGCCGCTTGCTGTGACGGCCCGGTACCGATCACCCAGCGCAACCGCAATCAGGATTGAATCAGCCCATGAACGACGAGACTCAAGAAGCGGCGCCACAGGCCTGCGACGTGCTGGTGATCGGGGGCGGTCCGGCCGGCTCGACGGTGGCCAGTATGCTGGCAGACAAAGGCCACCAGGTGGTGCTGCTGGAAAAGTCTCATCACCCCCGTTTTCACATCGGCGAATCTCTGCTGCCGGCCAACCTGCCCCTGTTCGAGAAGATGGGTATTGCCGAAGACATCAAGGCCATTGGCATGTTCAAGCCTGGTGCCGAGTTTGTATCTCAGCATCACAATACGACACAAGTGTTTCACTTCGCGCAGGCATGGGACAAGTCCATGCCGCATGCCTATCAAGTTGAACGGTCTGCGTTCGACCACATCCTGATACGCCATGCACAGCGCAAGGGTGCCATGGTGCACGAAGGCTGCAAGGTCACGGCGGTGGATTTTCTGGCCGAAGGCGGCGCACATGTGACGGGCCGGCACGACGGCGGCCACGACCAGCGCTGGAAGGCGCGATTCGTGGTCGATGCGTCAGGCAGAGACACTTTCCTCGCAAACCGCCTCAAGACCAAGCAGCGCAATCCGCGCCACAACAGTTCAGCCCTGTACGGACACTTCAGCCACGCGAGGCGCAACCCAGGCATCACCGAGGGTAACGTCACCGTTTTCTGGTTTAACCACGGATGGTTCTGGTTCATTCCGCTGATCAACGGACTCACCAGCGTCGGCATGGTGACCTGGCCTTACCACATGAAGACCCGTGGACGGCGCAGTCTGCAGCAATTCCTGATGGACAACATCGCCTCCTGCCCCGACCTTGACGCGCGCCTGCGCGACGCCAGCCTGGCCAATGAGGTGGAGGCCACCGGCAACTTCTCCTACCAGTCCAAACAGAGCCATGGGCAAGACTATCTGCTGCTGGGGGATGCTTTTTCTTTCATCGACCCGGTGTTTTCATCCGGCGTGTGGTTGGCGATGCACAGCGCTGTGGTGGGTGCCGACACGATTGACACCTGTTTGAAAAATCCCTCGGCCAAGGCCGTGGCGCTGAAACACTTCGACCAGCAGATGCGGCGTGGCCCACGGGAGTTTTCCTGGTTCATCTACCGGATCACCAACCCCATCATGCGCGACTTTTTCATGGGCCCTCGCAACGTATTTCGGGTTCAAGAGGCACTGCTGTCAATGCTCGCGGGCGACGTGTTTGGCAAGACTCCGATCTGGCGCTCTATCTTCATCTTCAAGATGCTGTACTACATCGCCAACCTGATACAACCGCGGCGCGCCTTCATGGCCTGGAAACAACGACAGTTCAACATCCGCAAGGTCGACAACGCTGCGTTGTATGAGGCTTA
>JBDTMH010000015.1:0-37396 GCA_039934375.1 Burkholderiaceae bacterium
GGGCTTCGCGGGTGTCGGTGATGGTGCTGGTGCCGACCTCGAAATTGCGCTTGGCGGCCGCCAACTGCTCCGCCACGGCAGCCTTTTGCGCCTCGACGAAGGTGACGCCGTCGCGCGCCGCCAGCACGTCGAAATAAGCCTGGCTGACCCGAACGATCAGATCCTGTTCGGCAATCTCGAGCTGGGCCTGGCCGGAGATCAGCGTCTTCTTGCCTTGTTCGTAAGTCAGCTGGTTGGCCGGCCGGTACAGCGGCTGCGAGGCACTGATGGTTGCGCCCTGGGTGCCATACGCGACCGACGGGAGTTTGATGTTGGCGTCGATGGCAGTCCGCGAGATGGTCGCCGACAGCCCGACCGTCGGCAGGATTCCGGCACGCGATTGCTCTGCCTTGGCGACCGTCGCGTCGTATTGCAGCCTGGCAGACTGGTAGGCCGCGTCGTAGCCGCGTGCGGTTTCATACAGCTGCACCAGACTCTGGGCCTGCGCCGGTACCAGCGCCGACAGGGCCAGCCCCAGTGTCACTGCGAGCAGTTGCATCCGGGGCAGGGCGGAACGGCGTGGCGGTGCGGTCGAGCGGTCTTTCATGGTGGTGTCCAGGGGTTGTCGGTCCGGGGTTGACGCGGTGCCAGTATCGCGGGAATCAATAGCGGGCGATCGTTCCGTCGACCTCGTCCGCCCAGGCGTTGATGCCGCCGGCGATATTGGCCACGCGGCTGAATCCTTGATTGTGCAAAAACTGCGCCACTTGCATGCTGCGCCCGCCATGGTGGCACAGGCAGGCAATCGGTGTCTCGGGGTCGAGTTCGCTCAAGCGGGGCGGCACGCTGCCCATCGGGATCGTCAGCAACGTGAAGTCTTCACTGGCGCCGATGCTGGCGGTGCGCAGCTCGGCCGGCTCGCGCACGTCAAGCACCACCGCGTGGCCGGCGTCACGGTGGCGCGTTATCCAGCTGGTCAACTCGCGGGGTCGGATCTGGTCAATCATGGATGGGGTGTCGTAGGCAAAGGGGCGACGCTGGCGGCAACGAGCGGCCTCAGAACTGGAATCTGGAAGGTTCGAGGAAATTTTCCAGCCGCGGCGCAACCGTGTCCCAGGGCTGGATCGTGCGGTAGTCCGACTCGCTCACGCGGGTGACGAAGGTGGCGCGCATCACCGGCTCGTCGCCGACAATGGCGCCGATGCGCCCGCCAACCTTGAGGTGTTGCAGCAGATGCCTGGGCAGCTGCATGGTCGAACCGCTGAGCACGATCACGTCGAACGGACCTTCAACCGGTACCGCACCGGCGCCATCCTGCTGGCGTACCTGTGCGTTGTGAATGCCGGCCATCTGCAGATTGGCATTGGCCAAAGCTGCCAGTTCAGCGCGGATCTCGAGCGAAATCACGCGCTGCGCACGGTGTGCCAGCAGCGCTGCCATGTAGCCCGATCCGGCACCAATTTCCAGCACCTTCTCGTGTTTTTGCACGGCCAGGTCCTGCAGCATTCGGGCCTCGACGCGTGGCGCCAGCATGGCTTGGCCGTCCGGCAGCGGGATTGCCATGTCGGCAAATGCCAGCGTCTTGTACGGTGCCGGCACGAAGTCTTCGCGTTTGACGACCGACAAAAGTTGCAGCACGTGGGCGTCGAGCACGTCCCAGGGTCGGATCTGCTGCTCGATCATGTTGAATCGGGCTTGTTCGATGTTCATGGCGCTGTGCATGCGGGGCTCTCGGAAAATTCAGGTCGGATTGTCGATTTTAGGGGCTTGCGCCGGATGCGCCTTGATGCCGAGCAAGCCCCGGGCCCATTCGGCCAGATCGTCCATGTAGCAATAGGCCACCGGAACCACCACCAGCGTCAGCAGCGAGGAGGTGATCACGCCGCCGATGACGGCCTGCCCCATCGGTGCGCGCATCTCCGAGCCTTCGGTCAGCGCAAAGGCCAGCGGCACCATGCCGAACACCATGGCCAGCGTGGTCATCAGTATCGGGCGCAGGCGCACCCGGGCCGCCATCAGAAGGGCCTCGTCGCGCGCCAGGCCCGGAACCACGCTGCCATCGGGTGCGACGCTGTCCTGGCGGGCCCGGATCGCGAAATCGACCAGCAAGATGGCGTTCTTGGTCACCAGGCCCATCAACATGACCACGCCGATGATCGAGAACATCGACAGTGTCGAGCCAAAGAACATCAGCGCCAGCACCACACCGATCAGCGTCAGCGGCAATGCGGTCATCAGCGCCAGCGGCTGCAGGAAGCTCTTGAACTGGCTTGCCAGGATCATGTAGATGAAGACGATGGCCAGCACCAGCGCCGAGATCGCATAACCGAAGGCCTCGTTCATGTTCTTGGTCGAGCCGCCGAACTTGTAGCTGTAGCCGGGCGGCAGCTGGATGCTTTCCATCGCCGCCTTGATGCCGTCGGAAACCTCGCCGGCCGAGCGACCGCTGACGTTGGCGGTGATGCTGACCTCACGCGTGAGGTCGCGCCGGTTGATCTGGTTCGGGCTGGTCGTCGCGCGCACCTCGGCCACCTGGTTCAGCCGTACCACCCGCATGCTGCCATCGGGATTGCTGCCGACGGCGAACGGCAGCCGCTCCAGGTCTTGCGCGGAGTCGCGCGCGGAGCCATCGAGCCGCACGTTGACGTCGTAGGTCTGGTCGTCGCTGGCGCGCCAGTTGCCGACGGTCTGCCCGGCAACCATGGTGCGCAGAGCCGCGCCGATCTGGCTGATGCCAAGGCCCAGGTCGGAGGCGACGTCGCGCCGGATCTGCACGTCCAGTGTGGGCTTGTTCGGTTTCACACTGGAGTCCAGGTCGACCAGACCGGGAATCGCGCGCACCTTGCTCATCGCCAGCAGGGCGATACGTTCGAGTTCAGCCTGGTCCGGGCCCTGGATCGAAAACTGCAGCTGCTTCTGGCCGCCGACCGAGTCGAGCAGGCCGACATGGGTGACGGTGATGCCGGCGACCTGACGCAGCCGTTCGCGCAGCACCACCGACATGTCGTCCACGCTGCGCTTGCGGTCCTTGCGGTCGATCAGGCGCACATAGACGCTGGCGTAGATCTTGCCCTGCGCGTTGCCGGTGTTGATGGTTGCCACGGTGTAGCGCACCTCGGGCATGGCGCGCACGATGGCTTCCACCTGGCGTGCCTTGGATTCGGTGACCTCCAGCGACGAGCCGACCGGGGTGTTGAAATCCAGCGTGGTCTCGGAAAAATCGGATTGGGGAACGAATTCGGTGCCCAGGAGCGGCACCATGAACACGCTGCCAACGAAAATTGCCAGCGCGATCAACACAGTGCTGATGCGGTGCTGCAGCGACCAGCGCAGGATGCCCTGGTAAGCGTCGATCAGCATGTCGGTGCCACGGTCGAAGGCTCCGGTGACACGACCGATGGTCTTGTCGTAAAGGTTGCGCGGCGCATGCCGCTTGCCGTGTGCCTCGATGCTGGGGTCATGCCAGATCGAGGACAGCATCGGGTCCAGCGTGAAGCTCACGAACATCGAGATCAGCACCGCCGCCACGATGGTCAAGCCGAATTGGTGGAAAAACTTGCCGATGATGCCGCCCATGAAGCCGATCGGCAGGAACACCGCGACGATGGACAGCGTCGTGGCCAGCACCGCCAGGCCGATTTCCTGTGTGCCGTCGAGCGCGGCCTGGAACGGGCCCTTGCCCATCTGCACGTGGCGCACGATGTTTTCGCGCACCACGATGGCGTCGTCGATCAGCAAGCCGACGCACAGGCTCAGCGCCATCAGCGTGATCATGTTGATCGTGAAGCCGAACATGTCCATGAAGAAAAAGGTACCGATGATGGCGATCGGCAGCGTCAGCCCGGTGATCACCGTGGAGCGCCAGGAATTGAGGAACAGGAAGACGATCAGCACCGTCAGCATTGCGCCTTCGATCAGCGTCTGGCGTACATTGGCCACCGACACCCGGATCTGGCGTGAGCCGTCGAGAATGGGCGCGAGTCGCAGTCCGGGCGGCAGCTGCTTGCTGATCTGGGCCACCGCCGCCTGCAGTCCGTCGACCACGGCAATGGTGTTCTCGTCCTGGGATTTCTGTACCGTGAGCAGCAGCGTGCGCTGCCCGTTGTACAGCGCCAGGCTGTTGATCTCCTGCGGGCCGTCGACGATGCGTGCCAGCTGGTCCAGTCGCACCGGGGCGCCGTTGCGCCGCGCGACGATGATGTTGCCGAAGTCTTCCGGTCGCTCGATGCGCGCCTCGATCTGAACCACCCGTTCTTGTTCCCGCGAGCGGACCGCGCCCAGCGGCATGTCCTGGTTTTCGTTGCGTACTGCGCTCACCACCTGATCCGGCGTCAGGCCGTAGGCTTCGAGCGCACGGGGAATCAGGTACAGGTTGATCTCGCGCTTGGTGCCGCCCACAACGGTTACCGAGCCGACGCCGCGCACGTTTTCGAGCCGCTTCTTGAAGGTCTGCTCGGCCCAATTGGTCATCTCGACCGGGCTGGGTGCTCGCGACGAAGCCTGGCCGTTGGCCGGCGCCGCGTCGGGCAGCACCGCGATCGACCAGATCGCGCGCGAGGCCGGGTCGAAGCGCGACACGCGTGGCTCCTTGACCTCGGTGCGCAGCAGCGGCTTGACCGCCGCCACCTTCTCGCGCACGTCCTCGGCGGCCTTGCGTCCGTCGATCTCCAGGCCGAATTCGATCACCACCACCGACTGGCCCTCGTAGCTGCGCGAGGTCAGCGCATTGATGCCGGCGACCGAATTGACGCCTTCCTCGATTTTCTTGGTGACTTCGCTCTCGACGATCTCAGGCCCGGCGCCGGGGTACTCGGTGACCACCACCACCACCGGGAAGTCGATGTTGGGGAACTGGTCGATCTGCAGCCGCTGGTAAGAGAAAAGACCAAGCACGACCAGGGCCAGCATGACCATGGTGGCAAAAACCGGGTTTTGCAGGCTGACGCGGGTAAACCACATGGCCTATACGCCGCCAGAGGCCAGTTTGACCGTCGTGCCTTCGCGCAGCTGGCCGACCGATCCGGCAATGACCGGTGTCTGCGGGTCGATGCCGGGGACGGCCACCATCCAGATACCGCCGACCTGGCCGCGCGCGCCGAGTTCCACCGGCTGATGCACCACCTTGTTGTTGCGCACCAGTTGCACGTATGGGCGTGGCTTGTCGGTACGCACGGCGCTGAGCGGAATCGCCTGTGCCTCGGTGTTGGCAATGGTCAGCGTGCCCTGGGCAAACAGGCCCTGGCGCAGGCCGGGCGCAGGATCCAGCGCCAGGTAGACCAGCACCGAGCGGCTGCCCGCCAGCACGGTCGGATTGATGCGCACCACCTGGGCCCGCACCGGCGCGGCCGTACCCTCGATCTGCAGCTCGGCCACCTGGCCGAGCCGCACCAGCAGCGAGTCGGCGGCGGCCATGCTGGCCTCCAGCTCCAGGTGGCGGATATCGACGACTTCCAGCACCCGGCCATCGACGGCAATGCGTTCGCCATTCTGGGCCAGCCGCTGTGCGATGACGCCATCGATCGGCGCGCGCAATACGGTGTCGTCCAACTGCTTGGCGACAACCTCGACGCCGGCCGTGGCGGCCTGGTAGCTGGCCTGCGCACTGGCCATGCTGGCACTGGACGTATCCAGAGCCGACTTGGAAATGAAACCCTGCTTGACCAGCGCGGCATTGTTGTCGTAGGCGCGCCGGGCGATGTCGACCTGCGCCTTGGCAGCCTCGGCCTGCTGCTGGACCTGACGCAAGCGCGCCTGGGTATCGGTCGCGTCCACTTTTGCCACGACCTGCCCGGCCTTGACCGTGTCGCCCTCGCGCAGCGAGAGGCCCTGCAGTTCGCCGGCGACACGGGCCTTGATGAAGGCGGAGTTGGTGGCCTTGAGTGAGCCTGACACCGGTAGTACCTGGGCCAGGGTCTGCGCGCGTAGCTGGACCAGATCGGCGGCGACCAATTCGACCACCGACTCGGCGCGGGCCGGATTCTGCGTCGCTGCCTGCTGGCTGGCCTTGCGTTTGTCGACGACTCGCATCGCGCCGAATGCCAGCGCGCCGAGCGCCAGCGCAATCACCAGCCACTTGAGGGTTCGTTTCATGGGGTTGGCGTCCGGGATCTTTTCAGATTGTCGACTTCGTTGGCGCACAGGCCGTTGAGCAGGATATCCACCTGCGCGGCCAGGTATTTTTCGGGGACCAGTGGGGTGCCCTGGGGAATGCAGGCGCCGAACGAATGCTTCCAGACGACCAGGTACAACATCGGCGCCAGCACGGTGTGCACGCCGTACTGCAGGTCGATCGGCCGGAATTCGCCCCGTTCAATGCCACGTTGCAGGATGCGGCGGATCAGCGCATTGCCCGGCTCAAGTACCTCATGCTGGTAGAACGCCGCAAGTTCCGGGAAATTGCTGGCTTCGCTCATCATCAGCTTGGAGATGCCGGAAGCCTTGGTGTCGCCGACCAACGACCACCATTGCCCCATCGCATGGCGCAACAGTTCGGCGGAGGTGCCGGGAAACTGGTCCAGCACCATGCTCCACTGCGGAAAACGCAGCGACAGGTTTTCGCGCACCACGGCCTTGAACAGATCTTCCTTGCTCGGGAAATACAGGAACAGTGTTCCCTTGGACACCCCCGCACGCCGGGCTACTTCCTCGACTCTTGTGGCGGCATACCCCTTCTCGACGAACAGGTCGAGCGCTGCTGACAGCAGTTCGCCCGGACGCGCGTGCTTGCGGCGCGCGGCTCTGTGCACAGATGCGACGGGCAACTCGGTGGTGATTGCGGACACGTGCAGCGCAGTATATTAATGACTGATGGGTTATTAATGTACTGCAAGTCCATGCGGGGTTTGCCGTTCCCGTTCGCGCTGTCCGGACTTGCGTTCGCCCGGGCATCCGATGTCAGCCCGTTGTCAGGCGCCGGCTCGGCCGGGCGAAGTAGAACCACTCGTTGCCGGCCAGCGCCCCCGGATTGGGAAACACGATGAAGCCGTACTCGCTGGCCTGCACCGGCGTGCCGTCGTGGCGCATGCCTATGGTCTCGCCCTTGGCGACCGGGTCGTAGCTCGACCAGGCACGTGTGAAGCGGTCATTGGCATGGTGTTTGTCGATCACCTGGCTCAGGCACAGCATCTGGGGTTCGGCGATCGGTGCCGGTGTCGGCGCGTCGACCATCTGCAACTGTGCGAGAGCGTGGTGGATGGCGCGCCAGCCGACCTCGGGCGCCTGCGGATCGTCATGCTGGCCGCATTCGAGCGTCACGCCATAGCCCCCCTGGCTGCGCATGTATTCGGTCGTGCCAACACCATACCGCGGGTCGATGCTCAGCAGCCGCGCGCGATCGGCCGCGCTGGTGCGTGCCAGCCGGGTCTTCACGCCTTGGGCGTAGGTCTGCAGCCAGCCTTCGACGATGCGCCGCGGACCCAGGCGCAGGGCCAGCGCCTCCTCCTGCGCGGCGTGGGCGAACGGTTCCAGCGCGCCGGTGTTGTCCTGCGGCCCCAGCATCACGAATGGTTCGCCGGGGCTATGGAAGGAGTGCAGGTCGAGCAGCACGTCGTGCGCCGCCAGCAACGGGCACAACACATTGGCGACGTGGTCCTCGTAGTCCTGCGGCAGCGGGTTCGGGTACAGGTTGCGGTTCAGGTTGCGTTCGCCCATGCGTTGCCCGCGCTGGTAGGCCAGCGGGTTGGTGATGGGTAGCAGCGTCAGGCTGCCGCGCGCAAGCACCAGCGCAGCGCTGTCTAGCTCAGCGGCGACACGTTCGATGGCGCGGCTGCCGCAGGTCTCGTTGCCATGCACGGCGCCGGTGACGATGAGCGAAGGCCCCGGCGCGAGGGCGCGAAAACTGTGGCAACGCAGGGTCCGGGGAATGGCTGCGGCGGGGTTCGGGTTGTTCATGGATGGGGCGTGTGGGTGTCCAGTGGGCCATGCCGCTGTGGCGGATCGGCGCCCACTATAGCGGAGCGCCGCGGCGCACTGCGCGAGCGCAGGTCCGCGACCATGCCGGGCACTTGCGCGGCTGGTTCAGGGTGCCAGCCGCTCGCGCAGCCACTGCGATTGTGCATCCAGCGAATAACGCAGCCGGTCATGCAGGCGGCTCTTGCGGCCTTGCCAGAATTGCCAGTTGTCGGGCTTGAGCCGATACCCACCCCAGTGCGGCGGGCGTGGCGGTTGCAGCAGGAACTGGGCAGCATAACGCGCGGCATTGGCCACCAGCACGGTACGACTGGGGATCACTTGCGACTGCGGTGAGGCCCAGGCGCCGATGCGCGAATCCAGCGGGCGGCTAAGGAAATAGGCGTCACTCTCGGCGGCGTCGACCTTCTCGACGATGCCTTCGATACGCACGACCCGCTCAAGCTCGACCCAGTGGAATTGCAGTGCTGCATACGGGTTGCCGGCCAGTTCCTGGCCCTTGCGGCTTTGGTAATTGGTGTACCAGACAATGCCGCGCGCGTCGTAGCCCTTGATCAGCACGATGCGTGCGCTCGGGCGCAATCGCTGGTCGACCGTGGCCAGCGTCATGGCGTTGGGTTCGGGAACCTCGGACGCAATGGCTTCGTCGAGCCATTGGCTGAACTGTTGCAACGGGTCCGCGTGCGAGGCATCTTCACTGAGTTCAGCGCGTTCGTAACTCTTGCGCAGGTCGGCGATGTTGTTCATGGTGGCAGTATAGGAACATGGCGGTTGCCTCATTCAGGACGCGGACTTCTGCGCCGATGGTGCAGACGGCACGAAGGCGTCACTGAAGCACAGGCCTTCGTCCAGCCCCTGCAGGATGAACGCCGGCACCGCCGCCTCGACCATCTTGACCGAGCCGCAGACATAGATTTCGTATCCGCGCATGTCGGGGAAGTCGGTCAGCATGGCCTCATGCACCAGACCCTGGCGACCCTGCCAGTCGTCGCCTGGATCGGGCTCGGACAACACCGGCACAAAGTGGAAGTTGTCGTGTTCCTGTTGCCAGCTTTCGGCCAGCGCCGACAGGTACAGGTTGTCGCGCCGGCGCACGCCCCAGTACAACCACATCGGCCGGCGCAGGCCACGCTGAAATGCGTCTTCGATGATGCTCTTGACCGGCGCGAATCCGGTAGCGCCGGCCACGAACAGTATCGGCAGTTCACTCTCGTGCAATGTGAATCGTCCCAGCGGTCCTTCGAAGCGCAGGGTGTCACCGACCTGCATGGCATTGAACACATGGCTGGTGAAGCGCCCGCCGGGAACCAGCCCGACGTGCAGCTCGATCAGCGCGTTGTCGTGCGGCGCATTGGCGAACGAATAGGCGCGCCGCTCGCCGTCGGGCAGCATGATATTGATGTATTGCCCGGCCGCAAAGGACAAGTGGTCGCCCTGGGGCAGCGACACCGTGAGTCGGATCAGTTCCGGGCCCAGCCGGTCCATGGTCTCGACCCGTCCCTCGTAGATCCGCTTTTCCTTTGGCTGCGGACCGCCGACACGCACCACGTCGATGGCCAGGTCGCAGCGCGGTGTGGCGCAACACATCAGGGTCTGGCCTTGCGAGAGCATCGCTGCGGTCAACGCGCTGCGCTGGTAGGCACCATGGTCGACGCTGCCGTGTTGCACGGTGCACAGGCATAAGCCGCAGGCGCCGTTGCGGCATTCATAGGGCAGGTCCAGGCCGGCGCGCAAGCCGGCTTCAAGCAGCGTTTCGCCAGCGCGAATCGGATGGGCCAGCGTGCTGTCGTCGACAGTCATGTGGAACGTGCCGCTGGCGGCGCGCCGCCAGCGCGGCGGTAACCAGGGTACGAGCACCAGCAGCGCGGTGGCACCGGCCAGCAAGGCCCATACCTGCGCCATTGGCCACAGGTACAGCAGCGGAAACACTGTCAGGTAGAACCAATCGAACTGCAAGGTCGTGGGCGAGATGCCGAGCGACGCCGCGCCACCCTGGCTCAGCGCCGGACGCAACAGTGACAGCACCAGCAGTGTTGCGGCCAAGCTCAGCATGATGGGACGCGGCGGGCTGGTGCGAGCCTTGGGAATCCGCTGCACATGAACCCACATCAGCAGCAGCACCAGCAGCGGCAGGCCGATGTGCATGAAGGCCAGCAGCGAAAAGAAGCGGTCGTTGACGCTGGAGGCATACAGGAAATTGCGCGCCAGCGCGCCGCCGGTTCCCGGCAACCAATCGAGCCATTCGAACGCGGCGACGATGACGAACTGCGCCAGCTGATCCCAGGGCAGCATGTAGCCGTTGATGCCGGATATGTAAACGCCCCAGATCAGCGCGACGCCGCTGACCCAGGAGAACCAGCGCCAGCCGCGCATGCGGTCGAACGCGAAGTGGCGCACCATGTGCAGCAACATGGTCAGCACCATCGCGTCCGACGCGTAGCGGTGCACGCTACGCAGGATGCCGCCGGCGAACCACTGCTTGTGCGTCAAGGCCTCGACCGAACCGTAGGCGCCGGCCACACCGGTCTCGAAGAACGCGTACAGGTACAGGCCGCTGCCGGCGACCAGCCAGAACAACCAGAAGGTGATCGATCCCAGGTGGTACAGCGGGTTGACCCGGTCGCCGAACGCGCGATTGAACACTGCCTCGACCCGCATGAAGGCCCATTGCAGCGCCGATTGCAGCCGGGCGATCACGCGGGGCTCCGCGATCGGTTGTCGTCTGGTGCCCGCTGGCGCATCGCGCGCAGCATCACCAGCACGAACAGCAGTCCGCCGACGATCGCGACCAGTCCACCCAGCCCCATCAAACCCATGCCGGCGATCTCGCCGGTGCTGCGCAACACCTGCTCGGCGCCGGCCACCTTGCGCTGAACTCCATAACCGCCAGACCAGACCAGGCCGGTGATATGCATCAGCTGGCCGATACCGTACAGCACCGGCTGCCAGGCTGCCATGCGGCTCGTCGGCGTTGCATAACCCAGTCGTGGCAGCAGGTGGTAGGCCATGCCCATCAGCGCCAGCGTCACGCCCACGATGCAGCCGTGGTAGTGCGCAGGAATGCGCACGTTCGAACCCTGGATGAAAATGCCAATGACACCGCCAGACGCAAACAGCACGATCGACCAGATAAGGGCGGCGCGCAGCGGCCGGGTTGTCGCGCTGGCGGCGGGTGCGCCGGCCAGGCCCAGCACCACGGCCAGCGCAATCGGCGCGATCGCCAGTCCGCCGCCCACCCGCATGGCCCCGGTCAGCAGTGCGCGGTGTTCGACCGATGCAATGTCGTAGGCCAGATAGGCAAAGGGTGTGACGAAAACCGCCAGCAGCGCCAGCGTGAACATCAGTACGGTGACGCGTGGGCTGATCAGCAGTCGTGCGCCGCTGGCACTGGCCAGTGCCAGCCAGCCGACCAGCATCAGCAACGTCCAGGTGAATTGCAGCGCATGGCCACCGCCCCAGAACAGGATCTCGTAGTAGGCTTTGCCGGCCAAGGTGCCGGGCACGACCGCGAATGACCAGGCGAACGCACCCAGCGCGACCGCGGCCGAGACCGTTGCCGCATTGAGCCCGAAACGCAGTGCGCCCTGACCGTCGATGGCCTGGCCGGGTTTGGGCGCCGCCGCCAGGCTGCGCAGCACCAGCACGGCGGTGGCGCCCGCGAAGAGCACCAGCCCGACCATGAACAGCGGCCGCTCCAGCACCGGGATGTAGTTGGCCATGATCGGTGCGCCGGTGCCGACAAATGCGGACAAGGCCATCAGCGCGGCGCCGGCGCCACAGCCGGCCAGCGCCAGCCAGTCCCAACGGCGGCCGCGCGGTGCGTTGTTGAGGCTCCACAACATGCCGGCCATGGCCACGAACCAGACCAGTACCGACAGGTCAACGTGCACCACCAGCGCGACGCGAAAGAAATCGGTCCCGGGCAGCCATTGGTTGATCACCGGCGTGCGCGACAACACCAGCAGCAACGAGAAGAGACCCGAGCCGATCAGTGCCAGCAGGCCCAGCCACAACCAGCCACGCGCGAGCGCGCGTCGCGCGTCGCTTGGCACCGCGATCGGATATCGGTGGCCTGCGTGCGATGCTGCAACCAGCGCACCGGCATGCAGGGGGAGAGCGCCGTCGGGGTTGTTCATCGCAGTGTGATTCCGCCTTTTGCCGGATCGAAGTCGACGACCAGAATCTGCGCCGGCTTGAGCGTCACGCTGGCGCGGTGTTCGTAGTCGAAGCCGGTACTGCGCGCGTCGTCCTTGAGGCGTATCACCAGCTGGTGTGTACCTGCCGCAACCTGTATCCGGTGGTAGGTGGTCGACGCGCCATCGCGCGACAGTCCGGACGGCTCTGCCACGGTGCGCAGTACGTCGGCGCCGTCGAGTTCGAGCTCGACCGTGATCGGCGATCGTTCGCGCGGGCAGATCTTGCTGCGGCGCATCGTGGGCTGGACCTTGGCCTGCTCTTCGGCGCTGACAGCACGGCAATCGGCCACCAGTTTGCCCTGGTGGTTGAAACTGAGTTTGATCAGGGCCTGGCCCGGTTCCAGGTAGCGGTAATGTGGCCACGACGAGAACACGCCGATCAGCAGAGCGAATACCGCATACAGCAAGGCCTGGCCGATCCAGGCCACGGCACCAGTGGTCTGCCGCTCAGCCATGGGCATGCACCGCGGCAGAGGCCTGCGATGTCACTGTGGAAATCAGACGCGCGCGCAAGGCGTCAAGCGCCGAGCGCACGGTGCCGGCGTCACTGGCGCCGGCCCAGGCGGTGGCCAGTCGGTCGCCAGGCACGTTGGCGCGCAAATGGGGTTCGCGGGCGCCCTGCAGCCGCTGCGCGGTCCAGCGCTGACCCAGGCGATAAGCGCAGCCGTCTTCCAGGCAGGCACTCACCAGCACGCCAGCGGCGCCGTCGCGCAGTGCATATTCGACAAAGGAGGGGGGCAGCTGGGCGGTACAGACCAGGTCCAGCGGCAGCACATCGGGGCCGGCCAGTGCGCAGACGTCGACACCGTGCTGGCAACCGAACACGACAATCTTGCGCGGCGCGTCGCCAAGTGAGGCCAGACCGTCACTCAAGCGTTGCCTTAACGCACCTATCGGAGCGGCCGGCATGTCGATGCCGGTGACCAGTTCGGCGGCACTGCGAAACGGTGTCGACGACGGGCAGGCACCCACGCAAATGCCGCAACTGGCGCACAGGTCGGCATTCACCTGGGCCATCTGGCGCAAGCTGCGAATCGGATGCGGGACCATCGTCACCGCGGCGTAGGGGCAATCGTCAAAGCAACGCCGGCAGCCGTTGCAGTTGGCTGGATCGACGACTGCGACCGGCGCCGCAGGCGCTTGCGGCAGAAAGGGCAGTGCCAACAGCAAGGCCAGTGCGGCCAGCAGCAGCGCCCATACCAGGCCAGGGGAGGACACGTCGGCCAGGGGATGGATAAACAGCAGCAACCAGTCCAGCGCCAGGTCGCTCGGCGCCACGGCCATGTCGGCCGGTGCATGGCTCAGTACCGGTGCAGCCAACGCCAGTGCCAGCAGTACCGCCGCGCTACCGAGCGCCATGGCGCGTGGCGGGAAGATCGCGGCATGGGCCAGGCGCTGGATATGGAACCACAGGCCGAAGATCAACAGCAGCGGCACGCCCAGATGCACAAAGATGAACAGCGAGAACAACCTGTCGCCGACCGCGGCCGCATCCAGGAAATTGCGCGTCAGCGGCGACGCGAACACCGGCAGGAAGTCCAGCAGCTCTGCGGTGGCGAGCGCGGAATATTGACCGAGCTGATCCCAGTTCAGCCAGAAGCCGCCAATGGCGCTGGTGAATGCCAGCAGCAGCAGCGGCACGCCGGTCAGCCAGGAGAAGCGCCGAAAGCCGCTGTAGCGTCCGAGCAGCGCCTCGCGCAGCAGGTGCAACAGCATCACCACAATGAAGGCGTCCGCGGCGTAGCGGTGCACGCTGCGCAATACTCCGCCCAGATACCACTGCTGACGCGACAGCTGGTCGATCGAGCGATATGCGCCTTCGGCCGTGCTGTCGAGCACCGCGTAAAGGTAAATCCCGCTGATCGCCAGCATCCAGAACAGCATGAACCCCAGTGCGCCGAGTTGGCGTAGCGGATTGAGCCGGGAACTGCAGACCCGGTCCAGCAGGCGTTCGGCCCGTTGGAAGCCGGACAGAGCCTGCAGGCGTGTGGAGCGTAGCGGTTGCATGACGGGTTAACTTGGCAGCGCCGGTACCAGCTGCTTTGCGCTGCGCCGCCTGCGCCGTTGATCGCGCCACTCGGCCAGGAAAAACCAGACCATCGCCAGCGCGAACGTCAGACCGCCGGCGATCTCGAGGACCAGCGAGTAGTTGTATCGATAGGTACCGGTTTCCGGGTCGTACACGGTGCACAGGATCCGCACGCGCTCGATCAACCCGGTCAGCGGCATGCCGGCAGGTATCGGCGCATCGCGCAGCAACAGGCGCAGTGGCTCACCGAGCTGGTCGCGGGTGAGCTTTTCGCCATACACCTGGGTCGCGATGCGTCCTTGTGCATCGAGTACTGACACCGTCAACATGTGGTTGAAACCCGCCGCTGTTGCAACATAGCGGAACCCGAAGTCACGCGTCAACGCATCGACGCTGGCTGGGGGTGGGCTGAGGAACTTCCAGTTCGCGCGGTCGATGCGCATCTGCGCGGCAAAGCCACGCATCGCCGCCGGCGAATCGAAGGGCTGATTGAAGCCGATGCTGACGACGTTGAACGCGCCGTCACCGAACACCTCGGCCAGCTGGTCCACAGCCTCGGCCAACGATTTGGTGGTGGTCGGACAGACCTGGAAGCAGCCGGTATAGACAAAGCTCACCAGCAGCGGTTTGCCGGCGTAGTCGGACAGGCGAACTGGCCGTCCCTGGACGTCGAGCAGCTGGTGTTGCCCGACGGCGCGACCGATGGCGGCCTGACTGTCGTGCAGTGCTGCGTTCGGATCGAGCACGGTGTTGGCCGCGGTGGCTTGCTGCGCCGGCAACGGCCCTGACAACAGGGCCCCGAATAACGCCAGTGCCAGCCGGTACGATGTCATCTCGATAGACCGTCCGCCGTCGCGGCCACCAGCACCAGGCTCAGTTGCACCAGGGACGCGAAGAACGCAGCCATGGCGGTCTTGCGGCTTGGCGCACGCGACAGTTGCCAGGCCTTGTGCACGAAGTGCCCGCCACCGATGGCGGCCCCGGCCAGATAGACAATGCCAGCACCGAAAAATCCCGGTAGCAACGATGCGATCGCCAGTGCGACCGTGCTGACCAGCACGATGTGTGCGGCCCGCTCGGTGCCCACCACTACTGGCAGCATCGGTACGCCGGCAGCGGCATAGTCGGCCTGGTTGGCGATCGCCAGACTCCAGAAATGCGGTGGTGTCCACAAAAACAGCACCAGTGCCAGCAACCAGGGCAGGGCGCCGATGTCGGGATTGACCGCAGCCGCGCCGGCCAGCACCGCAAAGCTGCCGGCCAGGCCGCCGACCACGATGTTGAGCCAGCTGCGTCGCTTGAGCCACATCGTATAGACCACGCCGTAGGTAAACGCGCCCAGGAAGGTATGTAACGCAGCGACCGGATTCAGTCCGACCCACGCACCAGCGACGGCCACAGCCAGCAACAACGCGATGGCGAGCAGCCAGATCGGCGAGTGCCGTACCGCGCCGGTGACGAAGGCGCGGCCCCGGGTGCGCACCATCAGCCGGTCGATGTCAACCTCGACATACTGGTTGAATGCGCCGGCTGCCGCGGAGGCCGCCAGCACCGACAAGGCCAGCACGGCGACCTGCCACAACGCGGGCGATGGGCCCGGTGTGACGGCCATGCCCACCAGCGCGGTGACCATGATCATCGACCCGATGCGCAGCTTGAACAGACCGAGGATGGTCCTGGCACGGTGCGCGCCGACAACTCGGGCCGGATCGGCGGTAGCGGTGCTGGTATTCATGCGAGGTTCCTCGTGCGTCGTTCGATGGCTGATGGCTGATGCGCAGTGTGCCGGTTCAGCTCAGGCCCCAGACCTGGGACAGATACTTCCAGTTGATGAAGTAGTAAAGGATGAACGACACCAGGAACACCATCGCCAGCGCGAAGGTGCCGGGGGCCGCGAAGCCGGCTGCCCCATAACTCTGCGCGACCACGGTGGGCGCGGTACGCGGGATCGGGGTGAAAGTCTTGCTTGGCTTGCCGGACTCGAGCCGTTTGCCCCACAACAACGAGCCGACGGTGACGTAGATATAGATCGCGCCGCCGGTGATCGCGCAAATGCCGAAGATGCCGACCAGTCCCATCATCAGGTAGGCTGCACCTGGCCACTCGTAGGCCAGTGGCGAGCCATTGAACGCCATGTCCCAGTGGCGGCGCGAGACTCCCAATGTGCCGGCCCCCATCATTACGAGAACGAAGCCGTACATCGAAAAGCCAAACAGATATGGCTGCCATTGCGCCGCCTTGGGCGCGATCATCTCGCGTTTGAACAGCACCGGGATCAGGAAGTAGGTCAGCGCCATGAACGACAGCGTGGTGCCGATCACCACGGTGGCGTGGAAATGGCCAGGCACGTAGATCGTGTTGTGGATGATCATGTTGAGCTGTTCGGTGCCCATCATGACGCCCGAGATGCCGCCCAGGAAGCCGAAGCCGATGATCGAGATGAACACGCCGGAGAATGTTGGATTGCCCCAGGGAGCCTTGCGCAACCATTCGAACAGGCCCTTGTTGTAGCCCTTGGCACGTTGCGACACTTCCATCGCGCCGGGGATCGTCAGGCCGTGGATCATCGATGCCAGCACCGCGAAATACATGAAGTAGCTGGTGTTGACTACCTTCCATGCGGTGGATACGCCCGGGTCGGCCAGCAGGTGGTGGGCGCTGGCCAGTTGCAGGAACAGGATGTAGAGCAGGAAAGCGCCGCGGCTGACCCGTTCGCTCATTGGTTTGGCGCCAAAGACGACCGCCGCGACCAAGTACCAGATCGAGATGTGCGCGGCCACGTTGATCTGCTGTGACGAGTGACCGAAGGCCCACCAGATGGTGCGGTAGATCAGCGGATCGACCTGCTTGACGATGCCGATCGACATCAGGTAGGTTGGGATCAGGATAATCGCGCCCGAGACGATCGTGAACACCGCAATGATGCAGGCAACGGTGGCGCCAAAGGTCACCAGCGGCACCGAACCCTGGTAGGTCTTGTCGCGTTTGGCCACCACCAGCGTACCCAGGAATACGAAGCAGCCGATCAGCGCGCCGACCGCGAACAGGATCAGGCCGAGGTAGAACGACGGTTCGGCCATCATCGGCACGTAGGACGTCATCATGACGCTGGAACCGCCCCCGTACACCGACCAGTTGTTCATGATTGCGCCGACCACCATCAGCGCGAAGCCTGCCCAGGCCCATTTGGGCGTGGCGATTCGGCAGCGCAGCAGTGTCGACGAACAGAAATACAGCACGGCGATCTCGAAGAAGATGCACCAGAAAATCAGCATGTCGATGCCATGCGCGGTCAGCACCTGATAAAAGGTGTCGGCCTGCAGCCAGTGCACGGCCGGCCATCGTGTCAGCACGACACCAATGGCCAGGATGCCGCCGATCAGCAGGAACACGACGGCAGCGACCGCGTTGGCGAGCATCAGCTTCTCGGCCTGGGATTCGAATTGCAGGCCCGAGCGTGGGCAGGTGCGATAGGTGGTCGTAGACATTTTTGCTCTCGCCCTATTTGACATAGATGCGGCCCACCATCGTGTGGTGGTTGATGCCGCAGTACTCGTTGCACACCACCGAATAGGTCCCGGCCTTGTTCGGTGTGACCGTCACCACGTGCTCGAATCCGGGCACGATCTGGATGTTGATGTTGACCGGCTGCAGCGAAAAGCCGTGGTTGTAGTCCAGCGAGCTCAGGTGCAGGCGGTACGTCTTGTCCTTCTCGAGTTCGAGGATGGGCCAGAAGCTCCATAACCGGGCAACCAGGTAGATGTCGCTGCCCGGCGGGGGGGCGACCACCGGTGTCTTGTCGTCGGTCTCGGTACGCACCGTGTACTTGTCGACGAAGGCCTGCGCCTGGGCGGTGTACTTTTCCGGCGTGGTCCGGTAGGTCTCGGTGGACAGGTTCTGTTTGCCGTAGATATGCCAGCCCACCATCATGACGAACATGGTCAGGCACCAGATCAATGCAAGCAAAATCCAGGTTCCTTCGACCCGATCCAGTGGATGTTTCCACCACAGCCGTTCGGCAGGAGGCAATATCGCGCTCATGGTGTTCGCCTTTCTTGTAGTTGATCGAAACTTACTTGGCCAGTGGCACGGTGAGGATGTCGATCACGCCCCACAGTGAATAGACAATCATGGGAATCATGACCCCCAGGAACAGCAGCAGGAACGGGTTGTCGAGCAACTGCTGTATGAAAGGGACCTTCTCGTCGTCGGAATCGGTGTCGTACATGTCGTGTCCTTGAAAGTGCGCCTGGAAGGCTTCGCAGCGGCACCGGCGAATCTGCCCGGCCGTGTGTGCAAATGATTCTGCGGCGCCCGCGCGGCAATTGACTTGAACCAAATCAAGAAAGCGAAATGTCACAACTCCCGTAGGGACAAGGCCGGCCCGCCCGCCGCTACCATCGTCTGGTTCGCAGCTTCAAGACCAACAGACGCATGGATCACGCACAACATCGCCGCGACGGATTGCGCCAACTGGCGTTCTGGTGCGCGGCACTGGTGCTGGCGATCACCAGCTTGAGCGCCTTCATCCGCCAGTCCCAGGCCGGCCTGGGCTGTGAGCCCTGGCCCCCGTGTTTCGGCAGTGCGCTGCACGCAGCGCAGCAGGGCATGGTCTCGCCGGTTGGCGACAGTCCACCGGTGCAGATGGCGCGACTGGCGCATCGCGTGATCGCGACTGTGGCACTGGCCGGCACGGCCACGATGGTGGCCTTGTGTTTCATGGGCCGACCCAAGATGTGGCGCAAAGGCCTGCTGGCGCTGGCATTGCTGACCCTGGCGTTGGGGCTGGCGGTGCTCGGTGTCTGGACCAAGGGCTCCCGGCTGCCGGCCGTGGCGATGGGCAACCTGCTGGGTGGCATGCTGATGTTTGCGTTGTGCTGGCGGCTTGCTGCGCCACTGCGCCGGCCGGACCAGGAAGCGGGGATGGCGATGCGCGCGCTGGCGGGCCTGGCATGGTTCGTGCTGCTGGGTCAGCTCGGTTTGGGGGCATTGACGAGTGCGTCCTATGCCGGGCAGAGCTGCACGGGTGTACTCGACTGCCTGCGTGCGGCCGATGCGGCGCACTGGCCATGGGCGATGCTTGATCCCTGGCGCGAGCCGGTGTGGGATGCCGCGCGCGTGCCGCTCAACGAGGGCGCCGCGCTGACGCAACTCTTGCACCGTGCTGGCGCGATGGTGCTGGCGCTGTTGCTGGTTGCGCTGGCGACACTGGCGCTGCGCGGCGGCCGTCGGCGCGAGGCCTGGTCGCTGCTGATACTGCTGGCGCTGCAACTGGTCGCCGGTGTGCTGATGGTGGACACCGGCCTGGCGTTGCCGCTGGCACTTGCACACAACCTGTTGGCGGCCCTTCTGCTGGCGACGCTTGTGCGCTTGATTTGATTTTGATCAATTGGGGACCTTGGCGGTTGGGCACAATTTCAGCTCATACTGGAAACCGGGAGATCCGCATGGAAGATCGCGTGTTCAACGTGCCGAGATACCTCTCGGTGCTGCCACTGTTCAACGACCTCAGCCCGCAGGAATTGCGGCATGTGGCCGACGGTGCCACACTGAGCCGACTGGTGCGCGGCGACATGGTGTTTCGCGTGGGTGAACCATGCAATGAGTTCCATGTGGTCGTCACCGGACAGGTCAAGCTGTTCGTGCTCTCTCCATCGGGCCAGGAAAAGGTGGTGGAGCTAATCAGCGACGGGCAGAGTTTCGCCGAGGCGATCATGTTCACGGACCGGCCCTATTTCCTCAGTGCCCAGTCCCTGACCGATTCGGTCATGCTGACCGTCTCCAAGCAGGCCGTGATCGAGGAGATCGCGCGCGATCACCGCTTTGCCTTGCGCATGCTCGGGGGCATGTCGCGCCGGCTCCATGGCCTGGTGCATGACGTGGAAGCCTATGCCTTGCATTCCGGGTTGCAGCGCGTGATCGGCTACCTGCTGCGCGACCAGGACATCGACGGCTGCGCGCCAGGCGCGGTGCGTACCGTCTCCTTGCCCGCCAGCAAGGCGACGATCGCGTCACGGCTATCGCTGACGCCCGAGTACTTCTCGCGCGTACTGCATGAGCTTGAGAGCCGGGGCCTGATCGAGATCGATCGGCGCGACATCCGCATTCATGACGCGCGCAAGCTCTCGAGCTACCACCTCGAAACGGCCTGAGTTGACACACGCTTCGACGCGCGAATGGGACCACACCATCACGACGCCGACGATATGGACAACCGGGTGCGCCTGAACTCGAGCAAGCCGGGCTTGTTGACAGCCTCGCGCATCTGCTGGGAGATGCGAAGCACTATTCCTCAGGACGTGCCGGGCAGCGGAATCCCGCTCTTTTTCAGGATGCGGCTGTTGTACAGGATTTCGTGGCGCCGGCAGGCCTCGGCCAGCAGGCAGTGGATCTGAAAGGCTTGGCGTTCCACTTCGGCGTTGTTGTGGCCGTGCACAATCGCGAACAGGTTGTAGGGCCAGTCGGGCAGGGTGCGAGGGCTGCGGTAGCAATGCGAGACGAAGTCGAGCGCGCCAACCTTCTCGCCGAGTTCGTCGACCCGTGTGTCATCCACATCCCAGACCGTCATGCCATTGGCTCTATAGCCGAGACGGTAGTGGTTGGGCACCGCACCAATGCGCCGTACCAGGCCTTCGGCCAGCATAGCTTGCAGCCGCTCGCTTACCACGGCCGGTTCGACGCCGAGTTGACGGGCGAGCGCATCGTAGGGCCGCGGAACCAGCGGCAAACCGGCCTGGGTGGCGGCGATCAGACGGTGGTCAAGTTCGCTCAGCATGGTGTCACATCGGCAGCCGAAGCTCGACGAAGAATTCCTTTTCCTTCGGAAAGGTGATCACGCGCAGGCCGGTCTCCTGTTCGATGCGCTTGCAGGCGCTCCGCACTTCGGCCGGCGAACTGCAGCCGAGCACGAACCACATGTTGAAAACGTGTTCGCGCCGATAGTTGTGGGCCACCGCGTCCAGCGCGTTGACCTGACTGGCGACTCCGTCGAAGCGCTCCTCGGGCACTTGCATCGCTGCCAGCACGAACTGTCCGCTGGTGCGTTCGATTCGGAACAGAGGGCCGAATCGGGTCAACAGGCCATCGTCGAGCATGCGGCGCAGCCGGTCGATCACTTCGGTCTCAGACAGGCCGAGTTGCTGTGCAACCATTTCGAACGGCCGCTCCGACAATGGAAAATCACCGTGCAGGCGATATATCAACAGCGCATCGACTGGGTCGATCCGCGCCGCGCCGTCCATCGGCGGAAGCGATGATGCACGCGCGTTCATGTGCAGGAGCCAGTGAAATACCGGGCACCGGTCCAACGCATGGCGGGGCCGGCTCCGAAATACTGGCGCGGGATGCGACGGATCAAGGCCCGCCGACGCGCACAGCCGGTGCAGGATGCGGCCGGCATTGGCTGCGGCTGCTGCACCTGCAGAGCCCGTGCTGGCGCAACAACCAGCAGTAAGCTGATCGGCTGGTGGCGCACGGCCGTCAATGTTTGAGGATGAACTCGACCGCCGCCTTGAGATCGGCGTCGCTGATCTTGCTAACCAGATTGGGCGGCATCGGCACCGGTCCGTACACGCCGGAGCCTCCTTTGCGGGCCTTTTCCACCAGCGCCGCGACGTCGTCCTTGCCCTTGTGTTTTTCGGCAATCTGTTTGTAGCTGGGCCCTACGATCTTCTTGTCCTTGTTGTGGCACGCGGTGCAGCCGGCCTTGACCATGGCGTCCTCGGGTCCGGCGGCCAGCGCGGCGGGCGTGGCCCAGGCCAGCGCGGCGGCGCAGGCGATGCTGGTGTAGATGGATGGTTTCATGATGTCGTTATCCTTTGCTAGTCGTCGTGGGGCTTTTTGTAATCGTTGAATCTCCGGTGGACGCGTACACCTCCGTGCAGGACCGGTGCAGTTGCAGCACCACATACTGGACAACGAGATCTTCGACGCGTGGTCACCGGCTGTCCTTGAAATAGGTCAAGTTCTTAAAAGGTCGTGTTTGCGAAACCGGAGCACGTGGGTAGGGTGGGCCCGCCGTGCGCCACCTGTCAGTGCCTTCCCCTGGCCACTGCAGCAATCGTATTCACGATGAAGGCCAGTAGCGCTACGGCCCCCAGCATGGCGCCCCAGCGCCGCAGATCGAAGTTGCCCACCGCGTCGCCGGCCAGACGGATTGCCAGGGCGCCGTGCAACAGCGCCAGCGGCGCGTAGAAGACCTGGTTGTAGGGCACCTTCACGCGCAGCACGGCGGGAAAGATGATCGGCGCATGGCCGAACACCATGGAGAAAACAAAGCCCATGCCCAGCGCGTGCACGATGGCGTCGTACGACGTGCTGCCGGGCGCCAGTTGGCCAGCGGCCAGCAACACCAGGGCGCCGACGAGCAGCCAGGCGTAACCCGCCAACAGGCAGACGGCGATGAAGCGGGTCAATCCGTGCTGCTGCACGGTTTTGCGTGCGATGTCGTTGCGCAGCAGCCAGGCGGCCAGCGCCAGCAGGCCAAGGGCGAAAACAGTCGGTCCCCACGGCTGGGCGATGCCGGCCAGGCCGATGCCGATCAGCAGCAGCACGGCGAAGAACAGCCGCTGTGTATTGCGGGATGGCTGCAGGAAGCGGGAGAGTTCCAGCCGCTCGCCGGCGATGGTCAATATCAGGAAGGACAGCCACCAGGGGGCCACCACCGGCGCGCCGGCGCCCAGCGCCCAGAGCAGGTTGCCGACGCACCAACAGGCCGCGCCGAGCGCGATCGTCACCGTGAACAATGCCCGTTGGCGGCGCACGATGTCGAGCGAGCCGGCCAGCAGCACGACGCTGGCGGCGAGATAAAGCCAGGCCGCATGGTCTGCGCGTCCCAACACGGCGGTTGCGGTGGCCAGGCCAGCCAGCAAAGGGCCGCCATAGGCCCACAGGCGTGCGATCGCGACCGCGCGCTCGAGCGCGATGACAACGCCGAAGAAGCCGCTGACCATCAGCACGCCGTGGAATGCGGCGCTCGACGCCGTGATGTCGGGCGTCGGCCATCCCAGCCGTGCCAGGCCGGCGCCGACACCGCTGAACAGCGCGACGAAGCCCAGCAGCAGCAGCGGAAAGCGGCCGGCTGGCGGCAGGTTAAGCGGTGTCCCGGTCCTGCGTCCGGCGGACACGGCTGCAGCCGATTCGGCCGGCGCCCCGAATCGGTCGGGTCGACTCGATTCGAGCATGCGTTTGCCAATGTCTTGGGCCATCGTGTTATCGATCAGGGATCAGAACGACGTCCAGCCAAAAAACTCGCGCGCCATGCCGCTCATCTTGCTGGGAGTCCAGGGCGGGTCCCACACCAGACGGATCTCGACCGCGGTGTCCGGCGGGGCAATTGCGCTGACCGCCGCACGTGACTGATCCATGATCATGTCGGCCATCGGGCAGGCGGCGGTGGTCATGGTCATGTCGATCGTCACCACACCGGGATCAACCTCGATGGCATAGACCAGCCCGAGTTCGACGATGTTCATGCCCGCCTCGGGGTCGTCGACGCTGCGCAGCGCCTCGCGCACCGCTTCGTCGTCGAAACGCTCGGTCATGGCGAAATCTCCAGGCGTCGCATGAAGGGCAGGCTTTGCGTGGGTGTGAAGCCATTGCGCTGGAAGAATCCCTGCAGGGCCAGGTCGGCCCAGGGGACGATCGTCTCGACGCTGTCGACATGCAGCGCGCCCAGGTTGGCGAACAATTCGCGTAACAAGGCCCGACCGACGCCCTGGCGGGCGTGATCGGTGTCGACACCGATCGTGTCGATCACCGCTACTGCGGCCGTGCGCCCGAAATCGCCCAGGTCGGCCCGTGCCATCATGTAGCCCACGATGGCGCCATCGCGGCATGCGGCAAGCGATACCCGGATCGCGCTGTTGTCCATCGCCTCGCTGAGTCGCCCGGCGATGTACTCGGTCCTGTCCCGACCGGTGATGCTGCGATCGATACGCACGATGGCGCGCAGGTCCTGTGTGGCCATGGCACGTACCGCAGGCCCATGTTGCGCCTGGCGCTCGAAATCGTTCGCCTGCGGCAGCCCGAAGTCGATCTCGTGGCCCGGTCCTTGCCCGTTTTCTGCAACGATTTGCGTATCCGTTTCTGGTTCGTGTGTGCGTCCGTCGACAGCGCAGCCCAGGATCAGGCCGGGCGCCAGCACGAAGCTCATTGCATCGAGCCAATGCACCATGGGCGTGTCGTTCCAGTGTGCCGCGGTGCGCAGTTGCGCGATGCCGTGGCGCAAGGCCCAGCGGCTGAGCGCATCGAACAGCATGGCACCGGCGCCATGCCCGCGTTCTGCCGGCTGCACGCCCACCATCTCCAGGCGCAGCGCGGGTTGGTCGTGGCCGAACTCACCGTGTAATACCCGGGCCAGGATATAGCCGACCAGAAGCGTGCCATCGCAAGCTGCAAACTGCGCGTGCAAGGCGGGTTCGCGTACTGCGGCGGCGAGCCTGCGCTGCACATACGCGCTGCGCGAATGGCCCCTGATGGCGGCGTCGATCGCCACTACGCCATTCAGATCCGTGGGCGCGAGCGCGCGTACGGCCAGCGCGGTGTCCGTGCCATTCGGGTTCACGGGCGATTTCCCGGCGCTGTTGGGTACGCTGGACCAGGCCCGGGAATCAGCATGGGGAATGGTGAATGCATGGTGTCTCCGTGTTTGCTCGGTGTCAGCATCGGTGTCGGTACAAGCCTCTAGTCGCAGGCATAGGCAAATGCCAACGTACGGTCGGTTTCCTCATCCAGCAGGTCGTCGAGCATCGGCAGTAGCGCCATGGTTTCCTTCTGGATGTGCGCGACCTGACGCTCGATCATCTCGAGGGCATGTTGCTTTAACAAGGCCCGCTGCGCAGCAGTGATTTGCCCTGCCGCCGCGGCGCGTGCCAATGGCAGCAATTCGCCGGCGATTTCCCTGATCACGGCGTGCTCCTCGACCAGCAGGTCGGCCATTTCTCCATCGCCGGCATCCCGCATCAGTGGGAGCAGGGCATCTTCCTCGAATCGGAAATGGCGCTCGATGTCGTGCTCCATGGCGCGTGCGAATTGCGCCATCAGGCCGGCGAACGCGGCGTCGTCGTGGTTGGCGCGCCCCAGCGCGTGCTCCACCTTGTCCAGCAGTACGAGATTGCTGCGATGTTCTTCGTCGAGCGCGCGGCCGACCTGGCGTGAGAATGACATGGTGTAGGTAAATTGGTATCGAAGTACCAGAATAGCGGATTGAACCGGCAACGGTTTGATATTTGTCAAGTCCCGCTGCGACGGACACGTTTCACTGGCTGCCGGCGTGCGAAGAACGCGGCGTTGTCGTTGCTGGCCGGCGCAGCCGCCAGAGCAACACCGCGAAAAATGTAGCGAAAGCCAGCGCGCCGACCGCACCCAGAAAAGCCGCCGCGAACAGCACCTCGTGATTGCCGGTGGCGAAGGCGCCGGCCAGCAGCACCAAGGCGCAGATGTGGCAGATCAGATGCAGGCGCAAGGCGCCGTCATGGGTCAGTGCCGACGGGGTCGGTGCGCGCCGGCCCACGGGCGCATGCATGGCGGCCAGGAATGGCGCAATGCGTTGCAACATGCCGAGCAGGAAGCTCATTTGCCAGACACCGATCAGGCACAGGCCGAACCACAGGCCTGCGTGGGGCAGCGGCCATTGCAGCAGCAACACCCAGCCCAGTACGAGGCTGGCCGCCAATCCGCCCCAGCCCAGGCGCACCAACATGCCGGACGGTCCGGCGAAGCGACGCATGCCCTGGCGCATCACGCGCGCCATCAGCCACAGGTGCAACGTGACTGCGGCGGTGCCGGCCAGCAGGCCCCATACCAGCAGAACAGGCGGCCCCAGGCCCCACGTTGCCAACCCGGCCAGTACCAATGCGAGCACCAATAGTGCCAATGACGCCAGCTGGTGGCGCTCGGGGGGGCTGTCGGCCAGCACGAACATCGGCACCAGCACGTACGACAAGCCGAGCGTGAACAGGCCGATGAAGCCATACGGCGCCATCACCCGGTGCAGCATGAGAGCCGTGTCACGCGCCGGGGCGGGCCAGCCCAACCAGATGGCGACCAGCGCCAGCGCGGCCAGCAACATCAGCACCAGCGCGGCCAGCGCGGACCAACCGTGGCCGACCACGCCCGGCATGCCGTGCGAGCCGAACAGGTTGCGGCCGGTGAGTTGTGCCCAGAACAGCAAAGCCAACGCGCAGACCAATGCGCCCGCGGCGATCAGTGGCGGCCGCGCCAGGCCCATGCCCAGCGTCAATACCGCAACACCGGGCGTGTACAACCACCAGATCGCAGCCAGCAGATGTGGCCCGGTGGCGGCCTGGCGCGACGCCACCGGCAGCAGTTGTGCGCCGGCGCCCAGCACCGTCATGCCGAGCACACCCAGCGTAACCAGGTGCAAGGCGGCCAATGGCCAGCCCAGTCCGGCACCGAATGTCGCCCCGGTCGCTGCCCCAGCGGCCAGGGCCAGCCATGCCAGCAGGTGGTAGACGACGGCGGCGCCGAAATACCGCAGCGGGATCGACGCCGGCAGCAGCCGCCCCTTGGCCCCAGCAATGAAGGCGCCGGCCGGAGTCTTCGCCTGCCGTGGTCCGCGCCGCGAGGCCACCGTCAACGCCGCTCGTGCAGGCGACTGTCTGTGCCCGGGCCCGGCGCTCACGGCAGACGGCTCAGGCGCAACCGCACCTCGCCCGGTTCGCCGGCCATCGGTTCCGCCTGCCAGCCGATTTGCGCCAGTTCCGGGTACAGCAGCTTCGGGTCGCGGTCATGGTGCACGATGACCACACTGGTCGGGTCCACGGAATGCACCAGGCGCAGTATCTTCACCAGCGGTTGCGGCGGCGGCAGGCCGCGCACGTCGATGTGGCATCCGTCACGGTCCTGCCATACTTGCATTGGCAGCTCCTTCGTATGCGTTGCTGCGCAGCCGCGCGCAGACCCGGGCCACGACCGCAGCGCCATGCCGACTCCAACGCAACGTGACGACTCGCATGCGCATCATGGCGCGACCTCGCTTGCAAGTGCATGTACCAGGCGTTGTGTCAGCGTGCGCGCGACCTGGCGGCGGTAAT
Organism: Burkholderiaceae bacterium; assembly: GCA_039934375.1. Taxonomy (GTDB): domain Bacteria; phylum Pseudomonadota; class Gammaproteobacteria; order Burkholderiales; family Burkholderiaceae_C; genus CAISIP01. The sequence goes on from JBDTMH010000015.1 coordinate 27,168, forward strand.
TCGATTCGGTGATGGTGCTGCGCATCGGGCTGACCTGTTTTTGTACCGCCTTGCCGATGGTGGCGAGCATGGCGGCGTCGACCGGTTGGCCGATCAGCTGGCCCAGGCCCGCCACGATGATCGGTTGCGATGCGACCCCGCTGATCGCAATCGCCAGTGATTGCAGCGCTCCGTCGGCACACTGCAGTGCAACCGCGACGCCGGCAAGCGGGAAGTCCAGCGCACCGCGCACGCGCGCCTTGCGGTAGGCGCTGACCCGACCATGCGGGGCGGCGGGAATGCGCACGCGTGTCAGCAGTTCATCGGCGGCCAACGTCAGGTGAGCTGCGCCGTCGTCGCGGTACAGGTCGGCCAGTGCCAGCCAGCGCGCGCCGCGCACGGACGCCAACTCGACCTCGGCCTGCAGCACCAGTAGTACCGGTGCCAAGTCGCCGCTGAATGCGGCATGGCAGCGCGTACCCTGTGGCGCAACATGGCAGGTGTCACCGTCGCGCTTGAGGCAGTAGCCGTTGGCGGCGCGCCACCACGCGCTCTGGTTGTAGAAGATGCAGCGGGTGTCCTGGCACAGGTTGCCACCCAGCGTGGCGGCGCTGCGGTGGCCGGGGCCGGCGGCGGCACGCGCCGCCTCGGCCAGCGTCGGCAAGGCGCGGCCAATCGCCGGGTCGATGGCGATGTGCTCCAGTGTGAGTCCGGCGCCCAGCCACAGCCGTCCGTCTGTCGTGCTGTTCATGCCGCCCATGTCTTGCAGCGCCGACAGATCGATCAACAGCGTCGGCCGCTCCAGGCCCCGACGCAGATTGGGCAGCAGGTCGGTGCCGCCGGCGATCAGCCGCGCCGGCGCGCTGTCGGCCAATAGTTGGCATGCTTCGGCCACGCTGCGCGGACGTTGTACGGCACAGGTCGGCAAAGAGTGCATATTCAAGCCTCCTGGCGCGCTGCGCGTTGTTGCTGCAAGCGGCGTGCGCGCTGGCGCGCCAGCAAGGCATCGTACACGCGGTCCGGCGTCACTGGCAATTCCGTCAAACGCAGGCCCAACGCGTCGGCGATTGCGTTGGTCAAGGCTGGCGGGAAGCTGTGCAGGCCGCCTTCGCTGCCTTCCTTGGCGCCAAACGGGCCCAGCGGATCCATGCTTTCGATCAGCGTGACCGCGATCGGTGGCGACTCGGTGATGCCGGGAATGCGGTAGTCGATCAGGTTGCTGCAGATCGGCAGTCCTTCGTGGTAGCGAGTCTCCTCCGACAAGGTCTGGCCCATGCCCATCCACACCGCACCCTGTACCTGGCCCTCGACCGCCAGCGGGTTGAGCGCGCGCCCGCAGTCGTGCGCGACCCAGACCTGCACCACCCGCACCGCGCCGGTATCCTCATCGACCTGGACCTCGACCACCTGCGCGGCATAACTGAAACCTGCCGTGGAGCCGACGGCGCCGCCACGGAACTTGCCGCCCTGGGTCTCGGGCGGCGTGGACCAGCTTCCCTTGATGGTCAAGGTGCCGGTGTCGGCCAGCGCAGCCTGCACACACTGGGCAAAATCGAGCCGCTGATCAGTGCCGCTGGCACCGCAGGATTCGCCCTCCCATTCGATCTGCGTCAGATCCACCTCAAGCCGCGTCGCGGCGGCCGCTACGAGAACCTCGCGCAAGGCCTGCGCCGCGCGCAATGCCGCGTTGCCGACCATGAAGGAAACCCGCGACGAATACGAGCCGTTGTCCTTGGGCGTCAAGGCGCTGTCGGCCGAGATGACGCGGATGCGTGCCATCGGCAGCAGCAACACCTCGGCCACGACCTGGGTGAGCAGGGTGTTCGAACCCTGGCCGATGTCAGCCGCGCCGGTCAGGATGGTGATGCTGCCGTCGAAGTCGAGCTTGAGATGGATCACCGCATGCGGCTCGCCGCTCCAGTGCACCGGTTTGGCGGAGCCGGATACATAGTGCGAACACGCCATTCCCAGCCCATGGCCCGATGGCAAATTGCCGCGCCGGGTGTGCCATCCCGAGGCCTGTTCGACCGCATCCAGGCACTGCGGCAGGCCGTAGGAGTTGACCTGCAGGTCGTTCAGTGTGCGGTAGGGCGCCTCGATCAGGTTGGCCCGGCGCAATGCGAACGGGTCGATACCCAGTTGCCCGGCCATCTCGTCGAGCAGCGACTCGATGGCAAATCGCACGTTCACCGCGCCGTGACCTCGCATCGCGCCACACGGGGGCAGATTGGTGTAGACCCGAAACCCGCGGTAACGCACCGCACCGATGCGGTACAACGCGTGCAGCAGCGCGCCGGCGTACAGAATGGTCACCAGTCCGTAACCGGCGTAGGCGCCGCCGCGTTGCACCACCTCGGCATCCAGCGCGGTAATCGTTCCGTCGCGTTGCAGGCCGATACGCAACCGGGTTGTCGTGTCGGGGCGGCCGCGGTGGGTCAGGAACACCTCTTCGCGCGTCAGCTCCAGCTTGACAGTGCCACCGGCTGCGCGCGCCAGTGCCGCAGCGATCATCTCGAAGTTCAGTGGCTCGACCCGGTGCCCGAAACCGCCGCCAACAAATGGCTTGATGACCCGGATCTGCGAACTGTCCAGGCCCAGCGTCTGCGCCAGCATCAGGTGCAGGTAATACGGCACCTGCGTCACCGAATGCATGGTCAGGCGTTCGCGTTCGGGTTCCCATTGCGCCACGCTGGAATTGAGTTCGATCTGGCCATGGGCGATCTCGGCGCAGTGGTAGGAGCGTTCCAGAATCAGGTCGGCGGCCAGAAAACCCGCCTCGACGTCCCCAAAGTCCTGTTCGACCTGGCGCTCCAGGTTGCCGGGTTTGTTGTCATGCAGCAGCGGCGCGACTTCGGCACGGGCATCCACCGCGGTGAACAGTGCCGGCAGAACCTCGATGTCGACCTGCACCGCCGCCAATGCCGCGCGTGCGCTGGCCTCGTCCACGGCGGCTACGGCAAACAAAGGCTCGCCACGGTAACGCACTTTGTCCCTGGCCAGCGGCCATTCGTTTTGCGCGATCGGGATCACGCCGTAGGGCGCTACAAAGTCCGTGCCGGTGATGACGGCCACCACACCGGGCAAGGCGCGGGCGCGGTCGGTGTCGATGCTCCGGATCCGGCCATGGGCAATAGTGCTGCGCCCGATCAGACCGACCAGCGCGCCGGCGAAGGGCAGATCGGCGGTATACCGCGCGCGCCCGGTCACTTTCTCGATGCCGTCCACCAGCGGTGTGCGTTGGCCAATGGAGTGGGTCGGCGGCGCGGGCGGCCGGCGTGGGGTGGGGTCGCGCTTCATGGTGCGCTCGTGCAGGCCGCCTGCACCGATTCGATGATCTTGACGTAACCGGTGCAGCGGCACAGGTTACCGGCCAGCGCCGTGCGGATCTGCTCTGTGTCAGGACGGGGTTCGCGGCGCAACAAGGCCTCTGAGGCCATCACCATGCCTGGTGTGCAAAAGCCGCACTGGGTGCCCAGGTTCTCGTGGAACGCCTGTTGCAGCCGGCTCATGCGACCGCCCTGGGCCAAGCCTTCGATGGTCTCGATCGCCCGCTCCTGGACGCTGAGCGCCAGCGTGATGCAGGACAGGCGTGGTGCGCCGTCCACCAACACGGTGCAGGCGCCACATTCGCCACCGTCGCAGCCCTGCTTGGTGCCGACCAGGCCCAGAGTGTCGCGCAGCACTTCGATCAGCAAATCATTGTCGCGGGCTGCGACGGTGTGATTGCGGCCGTTGACGCTCAGTGTGAGCAGCCGGGTCGAGACCGGCGGGCCGTCGATCCTTGCGCAATCCGGCGCGGTCATGGCGTTTCCTTCGGGCGCAGGTCGCGCAGGCGTACCGCCTTGCCTTGTGAGCGAGCGATGCTGCCGGCGGCTTGCACCACCACATCGGTCGTGATGCCGATCAGCGACTTGATATGGTGGGCCGCGGAGTGGGCCAGCTGGTCGTGGCGGCTGGCGTCCACGCCCGGCTGGGCCTCGACCTCGACCCGCATGTGATCGAGCGTGCCGCGCCGTTCCACCACCAGTTGGTAATGCGGTGCCAGGTCCGGCAATCCCACCAGCACCGCTTCGACCTGGGACGGATAGACGTTGACGCCGCGGATGATCAGCATGTCGTCGTTACGCCCCGTGATACGCAAAATACGCACATGGGTGCGACCGCAGTCGCAGGGGACAGTTGTCAGCCGCGTGATGTCGCGCGTGCGGTAACGCAACATCGGCAGCGCTTGTTTGGTCAGTGTCGTGATGACCAGCTCGCCGACTTCTCCCTCGGGCAACATCCGGCCGGACTCGGGGTCGATCACCTCGAAGATGAAGTGATCCTCCCAGCCGTGCAGGCCGCTTTGGCATTCGCATTCGCACGCTACACCCGGGCCCATGATTTCGGACAGGCCATACACGTCCACCGCCTTGAGTCCAAGCCGGCGTTCGACTTCGCGGCGCAAGCCGTCGGTCCACGGCTCGGCGCCGAACAGGCCAACGCGCAATGCGCTGGCGCTCAGGTCCACTCCTTGTTGTTCGGCGACGTCGGCGATCGCCAGCGCATAGGACGGTGTGGCGCACAGGACACGAGCCCTGAAGTCGCTGATCAATGCGACCTGGCGCTCGGTCGATCCGCCGGACATCGGCACCACGACTGCGCCCAGGCGTTCGGCGCCATAGTGCGCGCCCAGGCCACCGGTGAACAGTCCATAACCGTAGGCGTTGTGCAGCACGTCGCCGCGGCGCGCCCCCGCGGCATGCAGCGATCGCGCCATCAGATCGGCCCAGGTGTCAAGGTCGTGTGCGGTGTAACCGACCACGGTCGGTTTGCCGGTTGTGCCCGATGATGCATGCAGTCGCGCCAGTTGATCGACCGGCCGGGTGAACATGCCGAACGGGTAATGGTCACGCAGGTCGGTCTTGACGCTGAACGGCAGCCGAGCCAGGTCATCCAGCGTGCGGATGTCCTGCGGCGTAATTCCCAGCGCATCCAGGCGCTTGCGGTGCAGCGGCACCGACTCGTAGGCGCTGCGCACGGTGGCCTGCAGGCGCTCCAACTGCAGTTGCGCGAGTTGTTCCCGGGGCATGGTTTCCTGTTGCGGATGCAAATATGCGCCCGCTTGGCCCAATCTCATTTCTGCGCTGGTCGATGCTCCCATGGGATCTCCTGTCAGGTTGGATGACCGGGCCGGGTGCGTGCCACACCACGCACCGGCAAACGGGTCAGGGCGAAACCCTGGTTGAACGCACCGCGGGTGATCAATGCGAATTTGAACCAGGCGCCGGTGGCGGCCACCAAGACTCCGGCCAGTGCCATCGACACGGTTGCCGCAACGCTGCCGGCGAGCACGCTGACCGCCAGCAGGGCTAACACCAGTGGTGCGACGCTGCCGGCCCACATCAACCAACGGCCTGTCGGGTCCAGTGCGGCCAAGGCGCGTGGTGCGGCGTGGGGCTCGATGGCGCGACGCCAGGCGCGCCACACCACGAGGCGGATCACGACCAGGCCGGCAAAAATCCAGGCCAGCCAGGGCGCGCCGGCCGACCAGCCCGCCAACAGCCAGAACAGCCCTGCGCCTTCGGCCAGCGCGCAAGCCACGATCAGGGCCGGCATGCGCGCGTCGCGCCACGCGGGTATGCCGCGTGCCGCCTTCAGGATACGTCCCTGGCAATAGGCAAAAGCCAGTGCCGTCAGTCCGGCCAGTGGTGCCAGTGCCGTCAGCATGGCCAGTGGCGTCAGCGCCGTCCATCCGAGCACTGCGGCAAAGCCAGACGCGAACACCAGCGGCGCCACGAAGGCCTCACGTGTCATCCACGAAGTGCGGGGGTTGAAGAACACATGCAAGGCGCGTAGCGGACGACCGATCTCCAGCCAGACACAAATCAGGCCCAGGCCCATCAAGGCCATGCCGACGAGCAGCAGCAAGGAGGCCAACACTCCCTGGACGGCGGAAAGCGCAGTGACGACGATCAGCCCACTGCCGACGCCTCCGCAGATGAAGTTGCCCGCGGCGCGCCAGTCCCAACTGGTCTGCTGCCAGGGATTGGGTCCGAAACTCATGTCGGCTCCTCCCGGTTCGAATCCCAGAGGTAGTGAAAGCCGGGTCCGGTGCCCAGCTCTTCGTGCATGCGGAAATGCTGGTTGTGCTCGAGCAACTGCGACACATTGCTGTTCGGGTCGTCCTGGTCGCCGAAGGCCAGTGCCTCCGCGATACAGGCATTCACACAGGCCGGGGTTGCTTCGGCATCCACGCCCGGGGTCAGGCCGTTGGCCAGGCCGTAGTCGATACGGTCGACGCAGAAAGTGCATTTGGTCGCGACCGCCAGTCGTGCGTCATCGTGGCGCAAGGCCTCGCTGGTGGTCGGGTCGGCGCCATACGCGAAAGTCGCGCGTTCGGTCTTGTAGCGCGCCTGGTAGGGACATGCCACTGCGCAATAGGAGCAGCCGATACACAGGTCGTAGTCGATCGTCACGATGCCGTCGGCGCGCTTCTTCGTGGCGGTGGTCGGGCAGACGTCCATACACGGCGGGTCTTCGCAATGCTGGCAGCCAACCGGCACAAAAGCGCGCTGCACGTCCGGGTAAGTGCCGAATTCCATGTCCAGCACGCGCCGCCATTGCACGCCCGGTGGCGTGGCATTCGCATGCCGACACGCGGCGGTGCAGGTCTGGCAACCGACACAGCGGCGCAGGTCGGCGATCATCGCCCAACGTGTCATGGCGTGCCTCCTGCCCGCAAGCCGAACGCAGTGAGCGTGGGGGTCGTCATTTCTTTCCTTTCCGCAATGCCACGCGCACGATGTCGGCGCCCGAGCCGGTGGCATCGGTCTGCGCCATCGACATGCTGGCCAGCGTGTTCAGGCTGGGCACGTCAAAGTCCTTCGCCAGCGGTGTTTCCCAGTGGCCGAACTGGCCGATCATCAGCAAGGTGTCGGGTCGAATGCCCTGGCGCAGCACAGCATGTCCGCGCACGCTGCGCTTGGGTGTCGAGACCTCGATCATGTCGCCCTCTTCAATACCCAACCGTGCCGCGGTCTGGCTGTTGACGATGACGCCCCGGTGGCCTTTGATGTTGTCGGCCACCTCCTTGATCATCTGCATGCCGACATTTCCGCCCCAGGCGTATTGCATGGAACGCGCGGTCAGCAGCCAGAACGGGTAGTCGCCCAGCTTCGCGCCGCCTTCGGTGACGATGGTTTCCCACATGGCGGGAAAGTTTTTCCACTTTGGCAATCCCTGGTATTCGGCCAGTTGCAGGTCCCACCAGTGCATGTCGTTTTCATGCAGCCTGCGCCCGAGTTCGGTGCCCACGCGCAGCAACTGCTCCTGGTACGGCAACTCGAAACGCAGGCCTTTTTCGATCATGGTCGGCAACAGGTACCAGCGATTGCGCGGGTAGGGATTGGTCGCCAGGCCGTGCTCCTTCCACCAGTCGAGTCCGTGCGATGTCGCGCCGTCGGACAGTTCTGCGCTGGCGGCGCGGCACACCGCATCCCAGATCGCCTCGCTGCTGTGGCTTTGTTCGAGCGCCAACGAGTGGTCGGTGTGTTCGCCGCGCAGCGGCACGCCGGCCGCCCCCTTGTTGATCGACGCGTTGTAGCGGCTGGTCAGGCCGGTGCGCTGCGCCAGTTCTGTCGCGATGTCGGTGAAGTCGCGGGCTTGGCCTTGTGGAGCGACGGCTGGCTGGCGCAAGGCGAACCCTTCATGGTCCCAGAACTGCTCGACGTATTTGGTGCTGCCGATGCGGATCAGCTGCAGACTCTCCAGATCGGTTGCGTCCGGCAACAACACGTCGGCGAAATGATTGGTTTCGTCGCGCGTGTAGGCGAATGCGACGACGAACGGGAAGCGCGCCATTTTTTCACCCAGCGCATCGGTGTCCCAGAAGGATATCGCCGGGTTGGTGCGGTACAGGATCCAGACATCGGGCGCTGTCACACGCGGTAGGCCCTTGGGTGTCTCGTCCATGAACATCCACGAGAAATGGGTCGGTCCCAGCGCCTGGCTCCAGGGACCGTCGGCGGCCAGCGGCACCATGGTGCGGTAGGCGTTGCGGATATTGGGTTTGGGCGACCAGCGGGCCTTGTCGGTCGGGTTCATCGGATAGGCCATGAAGCCGTCCGCGCCGGGTTGCACACTCTCGTGGCGCTGCGACATCGGCCGCGTCAGCCGCACCGTGGTGCCGATGGTGCCGCCCGGCACCTCCAGCGCGCCCACCAGCGTGGCCAGCAGCGTACGGGCCCAGCAGCACTCGAAACCGCCCCAGCCGTTGTTGACCGTCTTGCCCAGCGTCACAGCGACCGGGCGAAACGGCATGGTCTTGCCTTCGATCTCGATGGTTTCGCCGACGCAGGCATGCGCAATGTAGTCGAGCGCGATCTGTCGCATCGACGCAGCCGGCACGTCGCAGATCGCCTGCGCCCACTCGGGCGAATACGGCAACATGTGCTGCACCAGCCGCGTGAAAGCAGTTTCGCCGACGAGCATGCCGTCACCAAGGATGTCGCCGTCCGGGCCCACCTCGATCGCGTCGACCTCGAAGCGGCCTTCGAGCGCCTCGTCGATGTCGGCGAGGTCATGCACACATGCGCCGCCGGTGCGTTGGTCCCAGACCAGCGGTTTGCGGGTGATGCGGTCGCGCAGGTAATAACCACCGGCACCGATCAGATACGGCGAGGCGGTGCGTTTGCACAGAAAGGGCAGGTCCAGCCGCTCGCGTGCGACCTCGTGCAGCATCACATGGATCAACGCATACAGGAAGGCTGGGTCGGTCTTGGGTTTGATCGGCACCCACTGGGCCGAGCAGGCGCCGGTGACCGACAAATGCGGTTCGACCTGAACCCGCTTCATGCCCCGCACGCGTGCCTTGGAATGGCGCCAGATACCGACTACGCCGCCGGACGCCTCGATATTGGAGCCGCAGGAGATCAGGTAGTTGCACAAGGGCGTGTCGGCCGCAACGATAAAGGCGCGGTGCCACAACTCGCCGTACAGGTGTTCGGAGTGGTAACACTTGACACCCTGGCCGGAGCCGAAGCCCATGTCGATCGGGCCCCATGCCGCCAGGAACGCGGGAAAAGTGCCCATGTAGGACTGTGGCGTGCCGCCGCCGCCGAAGCTGGCGGCCACGCGCGGATAGCCGGATCCATCGAGCAGACCTTCGGCGCGGATCTGGTTCAGCTTGTCGGCGATCAGGCCATACGCTTCATCCCAGCTGATCTCGACGAATTGCGGGTCTTCGTTGCGGCCCTTGCGCGGGTTGCTGCGCTTCATCGGCGCCAGCACCCGGTTCGGGTTGTAGGTCTTTTGCACCAGGCCAAAGGCCTTCACGCAGACCTTGCCGCCGCCGGGATGGATCTTGGCGGCACAAAAATTCGGTTCGATCTCGGTGGCGACCCCGTTCTGCACTTTCACCGTGAGCAGGTCGGGGCCAGCGACGCACTGGTAGCAGTAGGTCGGAACGGTCCGGGTCGCGGTGATCACATCAGTCATGCTGATCTGGCTTTCTGCGCCTTGGCGGCCAGGCGCTGCGCCGTCTTGGCGACGTCGACGATGAAGCGCCCGTGCTGGCCGCGCACGATCGGCTCGACCGCATCATGGCCTTCGATCTCGAACACCACGGCACGGCCCTCCAGCGACTGGATACGCACCGTGATCGTGACGGCCATGCCCATCAGCGTGGCGGCGATATGGTCGATCGCGACCCGGGTACCCACCGAGTCCTCGCCAGCGTCGAGGTGTTGCAGCAGCAGGTTGCGACAGGCGATCTCGATATCGCGCACCAACATCGGCGTGGCATACACGCGGGCGGCTTCGCCCATGAAGTCGATCGTCTGCTCGCGCGAGACGTCGAAGCTGACGCTGCTCTCGAGTCCGGTTGTCAGTGTGGCTTGCATGATGCGTTCCTTGATGTCACAGTCCAAGATAGGCTTGCTGGACCTGCGGGTCGTGCAGCAGGTCTGCCGCGGGTCCTTCCAGTTCGATGCGCCCGGTCTCCATCACATAGCCGCGACCGGCCACGTTCAGCGCAGCACGGGCGTTCTGGTCCACCAGCAGGATGGTGGTGCCCCGTTGCCGCAGCGCGGCGATACGGGCGAAGATCTCGCTGACCAGGCGCGGGGCCAGGCCCATGCTCGGTTCGTCGAGCAACAGCAGGCGCGGATTGGACATCAGTGCACGACCGATGGCCAGCATCTGTTGTTGTCCACCCGACAGGTTGCCGGCCAGTTCATGTCGCTTCTGGGCCAGCGCGGGGAACATCTCCA
>JBDTMH010000016.1:0-37353 GCA_039934375.1 Burkholderiaceae bacterium
AGCGGTGCACATAGTCGATGCCGGTGTTGCCGACCCGGTACGCGGACAGGTCGCGCGGCAGGACTTCGAACGGTGCGGGGGTGTCGGGCATGGTGTGGTGAGGTCGGGGAGTCGGCCTGGGCTTGTACCCGGCTGCCTCAGCGCCCTTCGATCGCCCGCTGTCGGGCCACATCCAGATGCCCTTGCAGCGCGGCCACGGCCGCATCGACATCGCGTGCCATCGCCGGGTGCAGCACCGCCAGGTGTTCGGTCAATGCCGCGGCCAGTCGCTCGGGTTCGAGCCGGTTGCTGACCCGCATCAGCCGGATTCGCGCCGCATTGACCCGGTAGTTGCGGCTCACCACCTCGTTTTTCAGGCTGTCGATGATCTCGTCATGGAGCCGCCAGTCCACCTCCACCGCGTCGTCCTGCAAGGCGCGGTCGATCGGACCTTGGGACACTCGGTCGAGTACCGCCCGGGTCGCCTGCTCCAGTGCTTCCATGTCCTGCAGGCGCGCATGGCGTGCGTAGTGAGCAATGGCGTGCAACTCGAGAACGCGCCGGTACTCGAGCGCGTCGCGCAGCGCAGCAACGGTGACGTCGGCGATCTGAATTCCGCGCTGCGGATACACCCGCAGCAGGCACTCATGTTCCAGGCGCTGGATTGCCTCGCGCGCCGCGCCCAGCGGTACGCCGACCAGTTCCACCAGTTCGCGCTGGGTCACGAACTGCCCTGGTTTGAGGGCGCCGGTCAACAGACTGGCTTTGAACTTTTCATAGGCTTCAATACGATGCATGGTTCCGAGGATATGCGATTGCGCTGTAATTGACTACTGGTTACTACTTAGTGCATCACTGATTAATCAGTTATACATTTGATTCCGGAACGACTTACGAGGGAAATACATGGCCGATCGGTCAGACATGCGGGTTCAGTTGGCGCGTATCGACACCTATCTGCTGGGTGCACGTGTCGCACAGGGCCCGTTGTCGTCGTTGGCGGCGATGCCGGTTCGCCGCGGTTGCCTGGTCCGGGTCGAAGACAATGATGGTGGCTTCGGCTGGGGCGAGATCTGGTGCAATTTCCCGCCGCACGGCGCCGAGTCGCGGGCCCATCTGGTTGCCGACGTGATCGGCCCGGAGTTGTTGGGCAAGGTTTTCGGCGATTGGAGCCGCGTCCGCCCGGAGCTGGAAGTCCGGCTGGCGCGCATGATGATCCACACCGGCGAAGCTGGCGCTTTCGCCCACTGTCTGGCGGGCATCGACATGGCGGTCGCGGACCTGGCCGCGCGTCGCGCCGGGCAGAACATGACCGAATTTCTGGGTGGTGAACCCGTCGACGGCGTCGCCGTCTACGCCAGTACGCCGTCAGGGGGTGCGTTGGAGCAGCGCTGTGCACAAATTCTGGCGTTGGGTCACGACGCGGTCAAGCTGAAGATCGGCTATGACGCCGCTACTGACCGGGCCGCGGTGGCCTTGTGCCGGGCAGCATTGGGCGTTCATTTCGGGCTGATGGTCGATGCCAATCAGGCCTGGACCTGCGACGAGGCCATTGCCCACATCGCCGCGTTGGCACCGCACGGGCTCGCCTTTGTCGAGGAGCCGCTGCGTGCCGACGACAGCGCCGCGAACTGGTTACGGCTGGCGCGCAACAGCCCGGTCGAGTTGGCGGCAGGCGAGAACATCATGGGTGAGTCGGCTTTTGCTGCCCATGTCGATGCCGGCTCGCTGGGCGTCGTTCAGCCCGATGTGGCGAAATGGGGCGGGGTCAGTGGCACCTTGGCGGTCGGACGCCATGCCCGCGCCAACGGTGCCCGATGTTGCATGCATTTCATGGGCACCGGCCTGGGCCTGTCTGCCAGCCTGCATCTGCTGGCCGTCATCGGCGGTGACGGCCGGGTGGAACTCGATATCAACGAAAACCCGTTGCGCGCAGATCTTGGTCCGATTGACCTGCAAGTTCGCAACGGCGCACTGCGTCTGCCCCAAGGCCCCGGGTTTGGCTTTGAACCCGATGCTGCGATGCTGCGCCGGCTGTCCACCTATTGACCACTGGTCACTCTTCACAAATCACCACAGGAGACTCGCTATGAAACGCTTTATTTCGACCTGGAAACGTACGCGGCGGCTGCTCGCAGGCGCAGCCACCGCGTTCGCGCTGGCAATGGCATTCACGCCGGCGCATGCGCAGAACATCACGTTCCGATTCAACGACAGCGACGTCAATGAGATGCGTGCGGCACTTGACACGTTCGAGAAAAGCAACCCCGGCATCAAGGTCACGATGCAGCGCACGTCGTGGAAGGATGCACGCGATCAGCTTTTGCGCGAATCAGCGGTCGGCCAGGGGCCGGACGTGGTGCATATCGCGTTCGTCTGGACCCGTGAACTGGCCCGTGCCGGCGCCTTGCGCCCGCTCGACGATCTGCTGGCCAAGTCGAACGTGCAACTCCAGGACTTCGTTGCCGATGACCTGGTGATGCAGGACAACAAGGCCTATGGCCTGCCGTGGACCTCCGACACCTGGGCAATGGTCTACCGCACCGACCTGCTGGAACGCGCCGGTGTCGCCAAACTCCCCGCAACCTGGGAGGATCTGCGCGCTGCAAGTCAGGCAGTACATGCAAAGACCGGCAAGACCGGCTTCGGTTTCCCCGGCGGAAGCGCAGCCAGTGGTGGTATCTGGTTCCTTGCCAACTACTACTGGTGGTCCAACGGCGATTCGCTGATCATCAAGAAGCCCGATGGAACTTTCGGTCTCGGTCTCGACCGCAAGGCCGTTGCAGACGCCATGGCCTACTACAAGCGCTTCATCACCGAGGGCCATGCGCCCAAGGCGGTGGTGTCCTACAACGACGCCCACGACCCCGCGATCCTGCAGGCGCTGGTACAAGGTGACCAGGCAATAGGCATCATGCCGACCAACACGTACAAGCTGCTGCTCAAGACCTGGTCGGACGCCAATCCGGGAAAACCCACGCCTTTCGTGTCCGGTCTGGTTCCCCGTGGCAGCAAGACCCAGCTGACCCATCTTGGTGGCCGCACCCTGGCGATCAATGCCAACACCAAGAACCCGGACGCTGCGTGGAAGCTTGTCCAGTATCTGAACACTGCGCCGGTTTTCGCGCCTCCGTACTACAGCAGCCAGTTCCCCGCGCGCAAGAGCCTGCTGCGCAACGTGAAATTCACGCCGCCTGAGGCTGGATTCGCCGCGCAGTTGGCCGACCATACCCGTACCTGGGGCCCGTATTCTGAAGGTCCGGCGCCGCTGGGCCAGTTATGGAACCTGACCAACCGAGCCTTCGGCGCAGCCCTGTCGGACCAGAAGACGCCTGAGGCGGCGGCCGACGAGTTGCTGCGCGAGGTCGAGCGTCTGCTCAATGCCAAGAGCTGACGAACAGCTCACACCGGAGGCACGCAGGCATGGCAGGATCACGATCACGGCGTGAACGCATTACGGCGTTCCTGATGTTGCTGCCCTGTTTTGTCGTCATCATCGGCTTCTATCTGTACCCGACGATGTACAACCTGGAAATCAGCCTGACCGACCTGAGCCTGCTCAAGTTGCGTCAAGGTGGCAACTTCGTCGGTATGGCGAATTACCGGGAGTTCTTCACCAACGACCAGCTCTGGACGCTGGTGCTCAACACCGTATTCTGGTTGACCTTCGTGACCGTGGCGCTGCGCCTCTTGCTCGGCCTGGCGATTGCCTTGCTGATCCAGTCCGAGCGGCTCAAGCGCTGGCGCATGACGGCGATCGTGCGTCTGGCGCTGATCATTCCATGGGCGATTCCGCCAATCGTCGCGGTCGCCGTATGGCGCTGGTTGCTGGATCCGACGGTCGGTCCGGTCAACCGCATGCTGGTCAGCCTGGGCTTGATCGACAACCCGGTGGCATTTTTTGCCAACCTGCACACAGTCTGGCCATCCATCGTGACCATCGTGGTCTGGAACACGGTGCCAATCGCCACGATCTCGATACTCGCCGCGTTGCAGGCGATTCCGCTAGACCTGTACGAAGCGGCCGGCCTGGACGGCGCCGACCAATGGCAGAAGTTCCGCTTCATCACCCTGCCCTGGCTGGTGCCGACCTTGTCGGTGCTGGCGTTGATGTCGACGATCTGGACCTTCAACAATTTCGTTTATGTCTGGCTGGCCACAGGGGCCGGGCCCGGCACCTACACCAACGTGCTGGCCACCGAGATCTACATCCGGGCATTCACGGATACACGCTTCGGCTACAGCGCCGCGATCGGTGTTGTCATGGCCGTGGCCATGGCCGCTCTGGGGGCGGTGTATTTCAAGACTTTTGGCGCGCGCGCCATCGATGAAAGAGTGGGATGACGGCAATCGCTGCAATCAAGCCGGCGCCAGTAACGCGTCGCCAGCGCCGTGGCGCGCTGCGCGGCTCGACGCTGATCGCCGTGGCACTCGCGGTGGTACTGGCCTTTTTGCTGCTACCGGCCATTTTGTTGCTGCTGGCCTCGATGAGCAGCAGCGGCAGCATGGGCGGTGCCGGCGCGCTGACGCTGTCCAACTATGTGCGTCTGTTCGAGATGGGTTTTGCGCGCTACATGCTGAACAGCCTGTTGGTGTGCATTGGCGCCACGGTCGTCGGTACGGTGATCTCGCTGTATGCGGCGTATGCGATCTCCCGACTCAGCTTTCCGGGCCGACGTTCGGCCATCGCCGTGATCCTGTCGGGCCAGTTCTTCCCGTGGATCGTGCTGGTGACACCGCTGTTCATCCTGTTCGCCCGTGCCGCGCTGAGCAACAGCCTGGTCGCGCTGGCCGCAGCTTATGCCGCGGTCATGGTGCCGTTTTCGGTCTACCTGTTGCTGGGTTATCTGGCCACCGTGCCGCGCAGCCTGGACGAGGCGGCGCTGATGGACGGCGCCTCGCGCAACGACATCATCTGGCGCATCATCGTTCCGGTCACCTGGCCGGGGCTGGTCGCGACCGCGACCTACGGTTTTCTGCAATGCTGGTCCGAATACCTGCTGGCGTTGACCTTGCTGACCGACGAGAGTGTCAAGACGATCCCGCTGGGCCTGTACCAGTTTTTCGGTGATGACCGCATCGACTGGGGCATGGTAATGGCCGGATCGGTGGCGGCCATCGTGCCCACGCTGGCGTTGTTCCTGCCGCTTCAGCGCCTGCTGGTGTCGGGCCTGACTGCAGGAGCGGTCAAATGAGGGTGCGCCGTGCGTTGTTGATCCGGCTACGCCCCGAGCGGCGCGACGAGTACCTGGAAAAGCACCGGGCAGTCTGGCCGCAGGTGCAGGCGGCGATGCAGCAGGCCGGGCATCACAATTATTCGATTTTCCTGCGCGACGACCTGCTGTTTTGCTACTTCGAGCATGACGCCGGGGTCGACATCGACGAGCGCCGCGCTGCGATGCGGGCTTTGCCGGAACTTCAGCCCTGGTTGGCTCTGATGAACGCCTGTCAGCAGCCGATCGCCAGCGCCGGGCCGAACGAGTGGTGGGCGTCGATGCAGGAGGTCTACCATCTTGACTGACACGCTGGCACCCACCGGTCGGGCTGCGACCTTGCCGTTGTCGCGCATGGGGTTCGGCGGCGCGCCGCTGGGCAACCTGTTTGCGCCGGTCGCAGACGGCGACGCGCATCAATTGGTCGGCCATGCGTTGGCCAACGGTGCGACCTATCTCGATACGGCTCCGCATTACGGCAACGGCTTGTCCGAACACCGCGTCGGCGCCGTCTTGCGCTCGAAGGATCCGGGCAGTTATGTGTTGTCGACCAAGGTCGGTCGGCTGCTGCGGCCGGACCCGAAGGCCTCGCGCTCGCAGAACGGGTTCATCGACGCCTTGCCGTTTAATCAGCGGTGGGACTATTCGTACGACGCCACGCTGCGCTCGATCGAGGACAGCTTGCAGCGTATGGGACTGGCGCGCATCGACATGGTGTATGTCCATGACCTGGCACGCCACGCCCATGGCGAGCAGTTCGCGCAGCAGTTCCGCGTCGCAATGGACGGTGCGATGCCGGCGCTGGCGCGGCTCAAGGCCGAAGGCGTGATCGCCAGCTATGGACTGGGTGTCAACGAGTGGGAGGTCTGCGTCGAGGCGCTGGCCCACTGCGACCTCGACGTGTTGCTGCTGGCGGGGCGCTACACCCTGGCCGACCAGTCCGCATTGCCGCAATTGCTTCCGCTGTGTGTGCAGCGCCAGGTGCGGGTTGTGATCGGCGGCCCGTTCAACTCCGGCATCCTGGCCAGTGGCGCGCGCCCCATCGACGGCTCCGCACCGTATTTCAACTACCAGCTGGCACCAGAGCCGATCGTGGCGCGCGTGGCGGCGATCGAACGGGTGTGCGAGGCGCACCGGGTTCCGCTGAAGGCGGCGGCGTTGCAGTTTCCGCTGGCCCACGCGGCGGTCGCCAGCGTCATTCCCGGCGTGCGCAGCGTGCGCGAGTTCGACGAGAACCTGCGCCTGATGGCCCACCCGATTTCGGTGGCGTTCTGGAGCGACCTGCGCGCGCAGGGTCTGTTGCCGGCCCAGCCGGGTTGAGCCTGCACTCTATGTCATCGGTGAACCACGGATTGGCATATGCCCTGCACATTGCAAGCGGCGCTTGCGCGGCGGATGCAGGACGGTCCTAAGAATCGCCTTAGCACCCCCGCGCACGATGATGGGTGAACAGTGGCACCCTTGCCGCTGCGCGAATGCAAGAGAGATCCACGATGAAGGACGAAGTCCTGCGCCAGACCGGCGCCGCATTGCTGCGGTCTCAATCGTCATACGATACTATGGTTCACCCTAATGCGCCGGGCCTGAATACGCGCTAGATTGGCGGTTTCGACCCGTTGCCCATTTTTCCCAAGGAGACGTTCATGGCCCAAAAATCCCGCCGCTCATTTGTCGCCCGCACCGCTGGCGTTGTCGCTGGTCTGGCCCTGGTGGCTGCCGCGCTGCCCGCGATTGCGCAAAGTTACCCGACCCGACCAATCACGCTGGTTTGCCCATGGGGTGCCGGTGGTGGCACCGATGCCACGGCGCGCATCATCGCCAGTCTGCTCGAGAAGGAACTGGGCCAGCCCGTCACGGTGGTCAACCGCACCGGTGGCAGTGGTGTGGTCGGCCATTCGGCGATCGCAGCGGCAGCGCCGGACGGCTACACCATCGGCTTGGCCACTGTCGAGATCGGCATGATGCACTGGCAGGGCCTGACCGAACTGACCGGTGCGTCCTATACGCCGATCGGTCTCGTGAATGCCGACCCGGCTGGCCTGCAGGTGCGTACCGAGTCTCCGTACAAGACGGTTGCAGACCTGCTGGCCGCGATCAAGGCCAATCCGGGCAAGATCAAGGCCTCCGGCACCGGCCAGGGCGGTATCTGGCACCTGGCGATCGCCGGCTTGTTGCGTGACCAGAAAATCGATCCGGCGAGCGTGCCATGGGTGCCTAGCAATGGCGCCGCGCCCGGCCTGCAGGACATGATTGCCGGTGGTGTCGACCTGGCGCCGGTGTCGTTGCCGGAGTCGCGTTCGCTGATTGATGCCGGCAAGGTGCGCAGCCTGGCCATCATGTCGGAAGAGCCTTCGGCACTGTATCCGAACGTGCCCACGCTGAAAAAGGCGATTGGCAGTGACTGGACGATGGCGGCCTGGCGCGGCATCGTTGCACCCAAGGGTATTCCTGCGGATGTGCGTGACAAGCTCTCCGCCGCGATCAAGAAGGTCGCATCCGGCAAGGAGTACAACGACTTCATGGCCAAGCAGGGTTATGGCGTGATCTACAAAGCGCCGGACGATTTCGCCAAGTTCATGGCCAAGTCGGACGCCGAACTCGGCGCCACGATGAAGGCCGTCGGTCTGGTCAAGTAGACGCCAACTGGCCGTGTCGTCGCATCACCCCAGAACCGGACGCCCATGAAACTCAACGACGCCGTCATCGGCCTGTTCCTGACGTTGCTGGGTTTGGTCGTGTTGTGGATCGTGAAGGATTACCCGAAGATTCCCGGGCAACAGGTCGGACCGGCCTTGTTTCCCGGGTTGATTGCGGTAGCCCTGTGCATCTGTGGCGTGGTGCTGGTATTTGACGGCTGGCGCCAGCGGGCGACGATTCCGATGCTCGTGTGGGAAGACTGGGTGCGTTCACCGCGCCATGTGCGGGCACTGGCGGTGCTGGTCGGCTCGGTACTGTTTTACATGGTGGCAGGTTTGTCACTCGGCTTTGTGCTGACCTCGATCCTGATCCTGACCGCCTTGTTCTACGTGCTGGAGTTGCCGCTGGGGCGTTCCGCGCTGATTGCGGTGATTGCGACGCTGGTGATCCATTTCGCTTTCTACAAGTTGTTGCGGGTGCCGCTGCCCTGGGGCATTTTGCTCAACTACGCCTGGTGACCGTCGGCGCGTTCACGCACCGACGTCGCACTGTTTTACCTGAAAGAAACCCCGCGCGATGTGGATAGCTGTCGAACAGGCTTTCGGGATGGTTTTCGAGCCCTACACCTTGATGGTGATGTTGCTCGCATCCTTGTACGGACTTTTTGTCGGCGCCGTGCCCGGGCTGACCGCGACCATGGCCACCGCGCTGTTGGTGCCGGTGACGTTCTTCATGGCGCCGATTCCGGCCATCGCTGCCATCGTGACGGCTACCGCCATGGCGATTTTTTCGGGCGACATTCCCGGTTGTCTGCTGCGTATTCCGGGTACACCGGCCTCGGCGGCCTACACCGACGAGGCCTATGCGATGACCCGCAAGGGCCAGGCCGAGGTGGCGCTGGGTGCCGGCCTGGTGTTTTCGTCCGTGGGCGGCATGTTCGGCACCATTGTGCTGGTGGTCGCGGCGCCGGCGCTGGCCGAGTTTGCGACACAGTTCAGTTCCTTCGAATATTTCTGGCTGGTGACACTGGGCCTGACCTGCGCCGTGTTCATCACCTCGGCGGCGCCGATCAAGGGCCTGATCACGCTGTTCCTGGGGCTGCTGGTGTCCTGTGTCGGTCTGGGCAATCCGGCCGGGTATCCACGCTTCACCTTTGGCAACATCGAGACGCTGGGTGGCATCGGCATGATCCCGATGATGATCGGCATGTTCGCGTTCTCCGAAATCATGCGTTACGTCGTAGACACCAGTCCGCCGGCCGAGGTGGTGGTCGAGAGGGTCGGCAACGTGCTCAAGGGCCAGTGGAAACTGGCCAAGAAATACCCGATGCAGATCCTGCGCGGCAGCGTGCTGGGAACGGCAGTGGGCGCCTTGCCCGGTGCCGGTGCCGACATCGCAGCGTGGATGGCTTACGCGATGAGCAAGAAGCTGTCCAAAGAGCCGGAGAAATTCGGCACCGGCCACGTCGAGGGCATCGTCGAAGCGGGCGCTGCCAACAACAGCGCGCTGGCCGGCGCCTGGATTCCGGCACTGGTGTTCGGCATCCCCGGCGACTCGATCACGGCCATCATCATCGGCGTGCTCTACATGAAGAACATGAATCCGGGGCCGTCGCTGTTCACGACCAATCCGCAGAACATCTACGCGGTGTTCCTGTTGTTCATCGTTGCCAACCTGATCATGATCCCGATGGGCATCCTGTGCATCAAGGCGGCGCGCCGGATCCTGAAGGTGCCGCGCAACATCCTGATGCCGATCATCCTGATGTTCTGCATCGTCGGTACCTTCGCCATCAACAACAGCATCTTTTCTGTCGGCGTGATGCTGGCCGCTGGTCTGGTGGCGTATGTGCTGGAGGCCAACAAGTTCCCGATTGCGCCAGCCATCCTGGGCGTGGTGCTGGGCACCATGCTGGAGGAGAACTTCATCACCTCGATGATCAAGGCCGACGGCAACCTGCTGGCGTTCTTCATGCGGCCGATCGCGGCGGCCCTGGCCGTGTTCACGATCCTGCTGTGGGTCACGCCGGTGCTGATGGCGTTGCTGCGACGCCGGCGAGGCGTGTCGGGCTAAACGTCGGATCAGCGTCCGAATTGTTGGCGCAGTTCTGCGCAGTGATCGCGCGGCGCCAGCGCTGGCGTCGGCCAGACCAGGTCGGCTACGGCGTCTTGCGGCGCGGTGCCAGTGACCGCCAGCACGGTGCGAAGCCGCAGGTCTTTCGGAAGATACGTCGGTATGCCGATATCGCGGCGCACATGGCCGGCACCGGCGACCAGCAGCACGACTTTGCCAGGGACGCGCGCGTCCATCACCGTGGCGGCCATGCTGGCATCGCGTGCCAGTTGAACGCGCACCATCGGCATCAGCTGTTCGGGCGGCAACAGATCGCAATGACCGACCCGGATGGCCTCACGCTGGCGCGCCAGCGACTCCGCATTCAGGTGCTGGTCGAGCGCGGTCTCGTTCATGGTTTGGCGCAGCGCGCCGCGTGGCAGGTTGCCGCCCAGCACCGGCACACCGCTGTGCACCGCCGCCATCACGACCGGTGCATAACGCGCCCAGGGCCAGCCACTGTCGTTCCAGTGCAGCGCCGAACGCACCTGCGCGGGGGCTGCGTCGCCTGCCAGCGCGGCAGTGGACCGACCGCGGTCGGCCATTTCCAGCACCAGGGCCGCCAACTGACCACGCCCGGCCAGTGCTTCGACAAAGGCGCGTTGCAGTTCGCGGTGGGCGTCGGCATCGTGTTGTTCGCCCAGCAGGATCGCATCGGCCGGCAACAGGGAATCCAGGCGCTGCTCGACCTCGTCGTGCAGGGGAGTCGCGCAGCCGGCCAATAACAGACTCAGCATCGCTGTTGTGATGGCGAGCCACACGCGCTGCGTCATCGCGCGGCACGCGCCGGTGTGGGAGTTGCGGTCAATTGCCGCTTGCAGGTTCAGTGCATGACCACCGGGTTCTGCGCCAGCGTGGCGTAACCCTCGAGCGTGTCCTCGACTTCTTCCTGGGTCGGCGTGCTCGCCTGCCAGGCCACGATCTGCTGCTGGAACAACTCGGCCCACGAGCCGTCAAGGTAAAGCTCCTTGCCGGCACGTTTGTCGATGATCTCGAAGCCGTGGCGCGGCATCGCCGGGTAGTCCCGCGTGCCATCGGCCTGACTGCGTGTGTCGGCCTTGTCGCCATGCTCGGCCAGCTCCGCCGCGTTGGCCAGCATGTGGGTCACGGAAAAGGTCTCGGAGTCGTACAAGGTGTTCATGGTGTCATTGTCCTGCAATGGGAATTACCCTGCAGTTGGCTCCGCTGCAGCGAATTTCAAGTGCGCTGTCGCTACCGCAGCGCGGCGCCGCGCAATGGCATCAGGGCGACGACGATGAGCGCCATTGCTGGTCGAGGTAGTCCCCATTGGCAAAGGTGATCCGGATCCGGGCCGGCAGATAGGCGAGTTGCGGCGCCAGCCAGAGTTCCACCGTCTGGTCGTAGTCCTTGCCTGGCTTTCGGATCAGCTTGAGTGCCGGCACCTGGCCACCAGGCAGATTCAGCATTTCCTCGCGTTCGACCGTGAATATCCATGGTTCGGCATCGCGTGGACCGGCGGTCTGGATAGTCACCTTGGAGCCGATCGGAAATCCGAGCGGATCGCCGCCGACCATGGCTGCGAGTTGCGCGAAGATGCTGAGCTGGTCCTGTGCACCTGGCTGCAGCGCCGCCTGGGGCGTGTTGGCACTGAATGTGATGCGCTGCTGCGCGCGGTCGAAATGGGCCGCGCGCTCGGAGCGGAACTTGTCCGAGAAGCGGGTGGGTGCCAGGCCCTGGCTGCCCAGCACCCCGGTGCTGGACAACACGCGTTTGCCGATGATCCAGTCGCCCATCTCCAGCCGCATATCGTATCCGCTGCCATCTTGCAGCCAGGTCAGCGTACCGATGGCCTTGTAATCGAAGCGGCCGCGTTTGCCGACCGCGTCGAAGTTCAGCCGGATCGAGCCGGGCACCAGGTAAGGGCGGTTTGCTGTCACCGTTTCGTTGGCCAGCGGCGCTGTAGTGCCGGGAAGCGGCCCCGCGGCCGACGCTGCGTCCTGGGGCGGTTCGGCGGCAGCCTGCTGCACGGGCGATGGCGCAGTAGGAAATGGCTCGGCCACGGGCGGCGGCTCCGGCTCGGGCACCGGCGGAGTTGCGTGCGGCGCGACTGCAGCAGCGGGTTCCACCGGTGCCGGCGCGGCGGGTTTTGCCGGTATGGCCGCGGCCGCCATGACACCGTCGGTCTTGGGTCGCAACGGGCGTGGGGCTGGCTCCGGTGCCGGACGTGGGGTCACCGTGGCCGGCCGCCGGGGCAGTCGGGGCGCCGGTGGCGGCGCCAGGCTGATGCTGCGGGTCGTGAAAACGCGCGTGCTGATCACGTCCCCCGCGCCCAGGTTCACGGCGACGTTGCGCAGCACCAGTACATGCGCCAGCAGCACGACCAGTACCAGCGCCAGCAATGCACGGCCTGCAATCGGCCAGCGTGGTTCTCGCAATCGCGGCGCCTGCATGCCTGTCAGCCTTGGTGGCCCAGGTCAGCCGACAGGCGGCGCGCTGCCACTCGCAGGGCCCGGGCGACCGCGCTGTCCCAATCACTGTCGAATTGCGCCATTGCACCCATCGCGACGATGCCCAGCACCATGTGCCCATCAAAGTCGAATACTGGCGCGCAGAAGCCGGCAACCGCCGGCAGCAAGCTGTCCACTGCGCGCGCCAGTCCGTGCACGTGCACCTCGGTCAGCATCTGCTGCACCGCCTCCGGTGTGGTCGGCGTGTTGGCGCGGGGCCGGTTGCCCTGGCTCGCGAGCTCTTCGGTCAGCCGCGCCGCAATCGCCTCGGGTGGCGCATGGGCCGCAAAACAGCGGCCGGTGGCCGAGGTCAGCAACGGCATCACGTCTCCCAGGCGCAGATTGACCATCACCTCGCGCGGGAACTCCTCCCAGTGCACGATGGTCGGCCCGTGGTTGCCCCAGACCGCCAGCGCCATGGTGTGGCCGATCTCCAGCATCCAGCCGGCAATGCGTTCGCGCGCCAGCTTGACCGCGTCGATGCGCGACAAGGAGGCCAGGCCCAGATGCAGCGCCGCCGGGCCCAGGTCGTAGCGGGTGGTGCGGTTGTCCTGTGCCACCAGGCCCAGGCGCTGAAAACTGACCAGGTAGCGATGCGCCTTGGCCGCACTCATGCCGGCCGCGGCGGCCAGGTCGCGCAGCATCAGCGGCCCCGGGGCGCGGGCAAGGGCGTCGAGCAACGTGAAGCCGACTTCGACCGACTGAATACCGGCGCGGGTTTCTTGCATGGTGGAGGCGGTTAGAATTTCGATTAGTTAAACGAGTTTAACAATGCGAAATTGTCTCCGACCTGCCGTTGCTGGTCAGCAGGGCTTGCTTCAAGTCGGTAGCGCCCAGTCGCAGTTTAATTGCAGATCGACGCTCTATGAAATTGGCAAGCTACAAGGATGGTTCACGCGACGGGCAACTCGTCGTCGTTTCGCGTGACCTGACCACCGCGCATTATGCGACCGGTATCGCCGATCGCCTGCAGCAGGTGCTGGACGACTGGAACTTCCTGTCGCCGCAGTTGCAGGATTTCTCCGACACGCTGAACCAGGGCAAGGCGCGCCACGCGTTTGCCTTCGAGCCGCGCCGTTGCATGGCGCCCTTGCCGCGCGCCTACCAGTGGGCCGACGGTTCAGCCTATCTGAACCATGTCGAACTGGTGCGGGCCGCGCGCAATGCGACGGTGCCGGAGAGCTTCTATACCGATCCGCTGATGTACCAGGGCGGCAGCGATGATTTCATCGGTCCCTGCGACGCCGTGGTCTGCCCGTCCGAGGACTTCGGCATCGACTTCGAGGCCGAGCTGGCCGTCGTCACGGCCGACGTGCCGATGGGGGCCTCGCCCGAGCGTGCGCTGGACGGCGTTCGCCTGGCCATGCTGGTCAACGACGTCAGCCTGCGCAACCTGGTGCCGGGCGAACTGGCCAAAGGATTCGGCTTTGTGCAAAGCAAACCGGCGACGGCCTTCAGCCCGGTGGCAGTGACGCTCGATGAGCTGGGCAACGCCTGGGACAAGGGGCGCGTCAACCTGACGCTGCAGTCGACCTGGAACGGCCGACGCGTCGGCATGTGCGAGGCCGGCCCGGACATGAGCTTCCATTTTGGCCAGCTGATCGCCCATCTGTGCAAGACACGCAACGTGCGCGCAGGCGCCATCATCGGCAGTGGCACAGTCAGCAACAAGGGTGTGCAGACGAACGGCCGGATGGACTGGCCCCGGGGTTACAGCTGCATCGCAGAGAAACGCGCGATCGAGACCATCCAGGACGGCAAGCCTTCGACCGGATTCATGAAATACGGCGACACGATCCGCATCGAGATGAATGGCCTGGACGGCCAGAGCATTTTTGGCGCGATCGACCAGGAGATCGTGCCGCTGCAGCGCACCCAGGACGGAATCACGCCGTCACCATAACGGGCCAATGGCCGAAGGCCCAGTTGTCAGGGCTCGGTGCGCGCGTCAGGGCGCCGGCGTGTTGCGTTCCAGCTTCTCCTGGCAGGCGATGCAGCGCAGCGCCTGTGGCGAGGCCTGCAGCCGCGCAAGCGGAATCTCGACACCGCAATCGATGCATTCACCGTACCCGCCGTATTCGATGCGACCCAGTGCCATGTCGATGGCACGGATCGCGGCCGATTCGTGTTCGTCCATCGCGAACTCGACCTCACGGTCGGTTGCGACCTGGGCACGCGAATCCTCGGCATGGCCGAAATGTTCCTGTGACGCCGCGCTGCGGTCGACCTCCCCACCGCGCAGTCGGGCAAGCTGCGCGACCAGCTCCTGGCGTTCGGTCTGCAACTGCTGCTTGAATGTCTGCAAATGTTCCTGCTTCATGGTGGGCCTCGTTCAGTGTCAAGCATGCATCATGCGCCGCATCAAAGATCACCCACTTGATGCGGGTCAATTGACCGGGAGATGCGGCAGCCGGTAAGCCGCCGATCAGAGTCAGCTGGCCGGAGATAATCGGCCATGGCTGCCATCCAACCGACCCGCAAACTCGCTCGCCTCGTGCTGGCGTGGTTCATGTTGGCGCTCGGGGTTGCGGTTGCAACGCCGCTGGTCAAGCCGCAGTCCTGGAAGCTCGTGTGTTCGGCCTCGGGCAGCGTCAAACTGCTGAACATCGGCGACGACGGTACGGTCCAGGTCGGCGGCCACCAGCTTGAGTGCCCGCTGTGCTGGCTGACCGCGGCGCCGCCACCGGACATGCGCCTTGCGCTGTTGCCGCAGTCGGTGCTGCAGCCTGCCAGGATGCCGGTACCACGGGGCCTTGTGGCTGTGCGCGTGGCGCCTCCAATGCCCGCGCGCGGTCCGCCGCTTTTCTGCTGAACCGTCACGATTCACATGTCCGCCCACCCGAACCGCGTCGGCGGGCCGTTTTTTTCCGATTGCAGGGGTTTTGCATGCGTTTGTTGCGCTGGGCCGGCCGGGTCTGCCCGCAGCATTGGCGGGCGACAGTGCATTCCCTCATGCCGTTGACTCCCCATCACATTGAAAGAAAGAGATCAGCCATGAAATTGTCCCAATGGATCGCCAGTGCCGTTCTGCTCGCCGGCTTCGCCACGACTGCCATGGCGCAAAACGTCACCGTCACCAACGCCTGGGTACGGGCATCGGTTCAGGGTCAGAACGCGACCGGCGCCTTCATGTCGATCACCGCCAGGGAAAACGTCCGCCTGATGGGCGCTTCGAGTCCTGTTGCCGGCGTCGCCGAGTTGCATGAGATGAAGATGGACGGCGGTGTCATGAAGATGCGTGCCGTCGAAGGCGGCCTGGAAATACCGGCTGGCAAAACCGTGGACCTCGAGTCGGGCCGCTACCACGTCATGCTGATGGACCTCAAGGCTGCGCTGCCCAAGGACAGCACGGTGCCGCTGACGCTGGTGTTCAAGGACAGCAAGGGTGTCCAGAGCCGGGTCGAGCTGCAGTTGCCGGTGGCCTTGTCGGCCATGAAGCACAAGCACTGATCCGCAGAACCGGGCCTCGCCCGGCCCGCAGCTGCGGGTCGGTGCGGGTGTCATGCGGGTCGGTGCGGGTCGCCAGCGCGCGTTTGTTGGGTTAAGCTGTGTTCGGGCCGATCGTGGCCGGCAGTTTGGAGCAAGCATGAGCGATACAGATGGCATGGGTTTCGGCAAGTTCGTGCCGGGTTTCGATTTTCTGCAGAGCTTGGCCAAGGGTGCCTCGCAGACCATTCCGCAAATCCCCAATCTTGCGAACTGGGTTTCACCGTCGCTCAACGTCGAGGAACTCGAAAAACGCATCGAAGAGCTGCGGGCCGTGCATTTCTGGCTCGAGCAGAATTCACGCGCGCTCGGGGCGACGATCCAGGCCTTGGAGGTCCAGAAGATGACCCTGGCCGCGCTCAAGGGCATGAATTTCAACCTGGGTGACATTGCCAATGCCTTCACGCTCAAGGCCGCCGATTCGGTGGCCAGCGGCGTGGAAAAGGCCACCGAAAACGCCAGCGAGACCGCCAAAACACTGTCTGGCGCGGCATCAACCGTCGGTGGCGCGGCCCGCAAGATGACCGGCAGCAAGGCCACGGCACCTGCCGCTGCGACGTCGATGGTTGATCCGCTGAACCTGTGGGGCGCGCTGACGCAGCAGTTTCAGCAGATTGCGGCCAGTGCCATGCAAGAAGCGACCCGCAAGTCCGTGGGAGATGCCACACGCAACATGTCCAGCGGCCTGGCCAGGGAGGCCGGTAAAGCGGGCAAGAAGGACGCCGCGACGCGTAGCCGCAAGAGTGCAACTGGCAAGTCGGGTGGTCGCGGTCGCAAGGGGACGAGCTGATGCGCAAGTGCGTAGCAAGTGCGCAGCGCATCGCACGAGCGGCACGTGGGGCAAGAAGGTCAAGAGGGTCAAGAGGGTCAAGAGGGGCACGATGATGCAGCTGTTCCCGCATGCGCATGCGAGCCATCCGAACTGGAGCATGGCCGCCGGGCTGGTGCTGGCGCAACTGCGCGCGCAGATGGCCTTGCCAGGTTATGCGACGGCGCCGACGCTGGCGCTGCTGTACATCACCGACCGCTATGTCGATGCGGCGCAGGAGATCCTTGACCACCTGAGCGCCGAGTTGCCGGGTGTGACCGACTGGGCCGGTACCGTCGGAGTCGGGGTCTCGGCCAATAACGTGGAGTACTTCGACGAGCCGGCGATGGTGGTCATGTTGTGCCAGCTGCCCAGTGACCAATACCGGGTGTTTTCGGGCGTGGCGCCGCTCAACCTGGGTTTCGAGCCTTATTCGGCCCTGGTCCATGCCGATCCCGGTACGCCGGACCTGGCCGAACTGTTGCAGGAAATGGCCGAACGCACCGCGTCGGGTTACCTGTTTGGCGGCCTGTCGGCCAGCCGTGGCCGGACGGTGCAGTTTGCCGCCAGCGGCGATGGCAATATGCGGGGGCAGGGCGCGGCGCGCGGTGTGTTCAATGGTGGCCTCAGTGGCGTGGCCTTTGGCCAGGGCGTGAACCTGGTCTCGCGCGTGACGCAGGGTTGCCGGCCGGTATCGGGCTTTCGCAGAGTGACCGAGGCCGAGCACAATCTGGTCGTCAGCATCGATGGTGAACCCGCGCTCGATGTGCTGCTGCGTGAACTGAATGTGTCTCTGGAGCGGCCGCAAGAGGCCTTGGCCGCAATCCGGGCAACGCTGGTCGGCCTGGTGCACTCGGGCGACGCCGATGGCGGTCAGGCCATGGGTCGGGGTGGCAGTTTCGGCAACGACGTGATCGTGCGCCACATCATCGGCCTGGACCCAGCGCGCCGGGGCATCGCGATTGCGGATCAGGCCTCAGTCGGCATGCAGCTGGCGTTTTGCCAGCGCAACATGCAAGCGGCGCGGTCGGACCTGGTGCGCATCTGCGCCGAGATCCGCGAGGAGCTGGAGCCGCTGGAGCTCAGCATGGAAACCGCGACGGCGCTGGCGGCGTCCGAGGCCGAGGCGGCAGCCCATCCGGCGCGCGGCATTGCCGGAGCGATCTATGTCAGCTGCTCGGGCCGTGGCGGACCCCATTTCGGTGGGCCCAGCGCCGAGCTGCAGATTGTCCGGCGTGCCCTGGGCGATGTGCCGTTGGTGGGCTTTTTCGCCGGTGGCGAGATTGCGCGCCACCATCTGTATGGCTACACCGGTGTGTTGACGGTGTTTGCGCAGCGTGGCGACTGATCGATTGCCGTGCCGCGCGATCCGCGGGTTCGGATCTGCGCTGCGCGACGCGGGTGCTGCAAGCGATGTGCCGCTCCGGTTGCACCGCAACCGTCGATTCTGAGGAGAAAGCGTGACTGACAAAGTGGTGGTCAGCAAGCTTTACAAGGTGTTCGGGCCCCAGCCGCAGCGTGCAATGGAGTTGCTGGCCCAGGGCCTGGACAAGGACGAGATTTTTCGCCGCACCGGCATGGTGGTCGGGGTGCAGGATGCCAACTTCTCGGTACGCGAGGGCGAGGTGTTCGTGCTGATGGGACTGTCCGGCTCGGGCAAGTCCACGCTGATCCGCCTGCTCAACCGGTTGGTAGAACCGAGCCATGGTCAGGTGCTGGTCGGCGGACGTGACGTGGCCGCCATGGGCCGGCGCGAACTGGTGGCGATGCGGCGCAAGGACCTGGCTATGGTGTTCCAGTCATTTGCCTTGCTGCCGCATTTGACGGTGCTCAGCAACACCGCCTTCGGCCTCGAGGTGGCCGGCGTCGATCGGCGTGCCCGCGAGCGCCGTGCGATGGAGGTGCTCGAGCAGGTGGGTCTGTCGACTTTCGCACACAAGCGCCCGCACGAGCTGTCGGGGGGCATGCAGCAGCGGGTCGGACTGGCCCGCGCGCTGGCGGTGGATCCGACGCTGATGCTGATGGACGAGGCGTTCTCGGCCCTCGACCCGCTCAAGCGCACCGAGATGCAGGAGCTGCTGCTGCAACTGCAACGCGAGCAGCAACGCACCATCGTGTTCGTGTCGCATGACCTGGACGAGGCGTTCCGGATCGGCAACCGGATCGCGATCATGAAAGGCGGCGCCATTGTGCAGATCGGCACTCCCGACGAAATCCTGCGCAATCCGGGTGACGCGTATGTCGAGGCCTTCTTCAAGGGCGTGGACGTCAAGAAGTACCTGCTGGCGCGCGATGTGGTCCGCGCCGATGTGGTTCCGACCCGGGTGCCGAGCGCCGACGGTGTGGCGGACCTTCAGGCCATGGCGCACCAACTGCGCCAGTCGCACCAGCAGCATGCACTGGTGCTGGCGTCCGACGGCAGACTGACCGGCGTGGTGTCGCGCGACTCGGTCCAGGATGCGCTGGAGGCGGGGGCCACCAGCCTGGGCGCCGCCTGCCTGGACGACGTGACGGCGGCACCGCACACGCTGAACCTGCATGCACTGATTGGCCGGGTCGTGGCCTGTCCGGCGCCGTTGCCGGTGGTGGACGATGCCGGCGTGTGCCTGGGGGTGGTGACCCAGACCATGCTGCTGCAGCGATTCGCGCAAGAGGAGGAGGTCGCACATGGATAATTTTCTGCCTCTGGGCCAATGGGTCGACACCGCGGTCAACATGCTGATCGCCAATGACGCCGGCACGTTGGCGCGGCTGGGTTCGGTGGTTGAAGGGCTGACCGAATCGGTTGAGGCAGTGCTGCTGGCTGCGCCGCAATGGCTGGTGGTCGGACTGTTCGTGCTGACCGGCCTGTGGCGCGTGAACTGGAAATTTGCGCTGTTCTGTGTGGCCTGCTTCACCGTGATCATCGGCACCGGCTTCTGGCCCCAGACCATGGTCACGCTGGCGCTGATCACGGCGGCGACGCTGATCAGCCTGCTGCTAGGACTGCCGCTGGGGCTGTGGATGGCCAAGTACGACCGGGTGGCGGCGATCGTGCGCCCGATACTGGATTTCATGCAGACCATGCCGGCCTTCGTGTACCTGATTCCGGCGGCGATGCTGTTCGGCCTGGGCCGTGTTCCTGGCGTGTTGGCCACGGTGATCTTTGCCATGCCGCCGGTGGTGCGCCTGACCAACCTGGGTATCCGCCAGGTCAACAAGGAGCAGGTGGAGGCCGGCATCACCTTCGGGTGCACGCCGATGCAGGTGCTGTTCAAGGTGCAGATCCCGGGCGCCATGCCGTCGATCATGGCGGGCGTCAACCAGACCATCATGATGGCCTTGTCGATGGTCATCATCGCGTCCATGGTCGGCGCGGGCGGCCTAGGCAACGACGTGCTGGCCAGCATCCAGCGGCTGGACATCGGGTTGGGCTTCGAGTCGGGCCTGGCGGTGGTGCTGCTGGCCATCATGCTCGACCGCATCACGGAAACCTTCGGCCATCAGGGGCCCCGGCGCAGTTTGCGCGAACGCCTGGGGCTGGGCGCAGGCAAGTCGGGCAGTTAGGGCCCATTCGCAATACGCAGGCGACTGCGAATGGGCCCTAATGTCTTTCCATTACCGGCTGCGTATTGGCGCTGGGCGGACGTCGGTTGAACCATGGCCGCGCCTGTTCGAGTTGCGCGCACAGGCGCAGCAGCAGGCCTTCTTCGCCGTAACGCGCCGCGAACTGACAGCCGATCGGCAGCCCGTCCGCATCCCAATACAAAGGGACTGACGCCGCAGGTTGCCCGGTGATGTTGAACGGGTAGGTGAAAGGCAGATAGGCGGCCAGTTTGCTTATCCATGCGTCGACATCGCCAGAGCGGATGTCGAACGCACCGATCGGCCGCGGTGTTTGCGCCAGCGTCGGCGTGAGCAAGATGTCGTATTTCTCGAAGAACGTCGCGATTTGCCGGGCCTGGCGGTGCAGGGCATGCAGGTTCAGAATGAAGCTGGACGCGCTGATCGCGCTGCCGCGCTCAGCCAGCGCATAGGTCAGCGGCTCCACCAGCGCGCGATCCGGCAGCGTACCACCGGTGACACGCGCCACGTTGGCCATGGCATTGGCGGCAAATACCATTTCGAAGCCACGCAGCAGTGCCGGCGCGTCGTAGGTCGGTGAGGCACGTTCGACGTGGTGTCCCAGCGCCTCGCATAACCGGGCCGCATCCTCGACCGCGGCGACGCAACTCGCATCCAGCGGTGTGCCCGACGGCGCCGAGTCTGCGTACGCGATGCGCAGTCGTTCGCATGGGCGACTGACCTCCTGCAGGTAGGGACGCTGCGGCGGAACCGCCTGGTACGGGTCGCCCGGCATCGGTCCGGCGATCACATCCAGCAATGCGGCGCTGTCGCGCACGCTGCGGCTGACTACATGTTGCTGGGCCAGGCCGTTGAGCCCTTCGCCGCCTTCCGGGCCGCTGGTCGAGCGTGCGCGTGTTGGCTTGAGGCCGAACAGCCCGCAACACGACGCCGGGATCCGGATCGAGCCGCCACCGTCGGTGGCATGCGCCATCGGCACCATGCCGCAGGCCACGGCCGCGGCCGATCCGCCACTCGATCCGCCGGGAGTCAGGTCGGTTCGCCACGGGTTGCGCGTGACGCCATACAGCAGCGACTCGGTCACCGGTGACAGACCAAACTCCGGTGAATTGGTCTTGCCGGCGATCACTAGGCCGGCGCGACGCATGCGCGCCACCACTTCGCTGTCGGCTACCGGCATGTTGTTCGCATACAGGCGGGACGCATAGGTCGTAGGTGACCCTTTCACCGACGCGACCAGTTCTTTGACCAGGAAGGGAACGCCCCGAAACGGCCCGTCTGGCAAGCCTGCGGCGATTTGTTCACGCGCTGCGTCATGCAGCGGCGTCACGACGGCGTTGAGCCGTGGGTTGTCGCGCGCCTGCCGTTCCAGCATTGCCTCGAGCAGTTCGAGTGGCGTGACCTCGCCGTGCCCGACCAGCTCGGCCAGTCCCAGTGCATCATGGTTCTCGTATTCGGTCATGTGAGTGTCCTCGGTAAAGGCGGCCAATCGGCGCGCGCCATCGGGGCGGTGTCGTCCAGTACAGGGGTGACTCCAGATCCGAAGCCGGCGCAGTCGAGCGAGGCCAGCTGCAGCTGGCCATCACGGAGTTGCAGATGCGGGCGTCCGGCGTGCAGGTGGTACAGGTCCGGATGGGCCTGCAGGTAGGCCTGTGCCTCGGATGCGGGCCGCCCGGCAAAACCGTCGATGAAGTGGTGCGCGTTGCGCTCGACATGGGCGAGGCCGAGCAGGCTGACCAGCGCCAGGTCCTGCTGCACAGAGACGCCGGCCTGGGTGGTGAGGTCTTCGGCCGACATAAAGAACGGGCCTTGTGCGGCGCCGTTCCAGAGCCGGCAACGGGCCAGGTTGAGCACGGATTTGTAGAAACCCTTGCAGGCCTTGGTCGAAACGCCGGTGTATCCCAGCGACTTCGCGCGTATGAACGCGTCAAGGTCGCCGTCCGACTCGTCGATAATGACCGGCTTGAAGCGCGCCAGTGGCGCGACCGGTTGCGACAGCGCCATCGCGCGCCGGATCGGCTGTTCGACCAGCAGCGTGGACGCACACAGGCGCTGCAACGCCGGTGTGGCCAGCATGCGTTGCCACATTGCCGCGATGGTCTCGGCATCGTCGTATTGCTCGTTGCCGTCCAGCGTTACCCAGTACGGGTCGGCGCTGCGATCGAGCACCGACGCGATGCGTTGCAGGCGGTCCATGTCGGCATCCAGCTGGCCGCAGACCTTGAGTTTGATGTAGCGATTGCCGTAGACATGGAGTACCTCTTCCAGGGTTTCCGGCAAACCGTCCTCGACCCGGGTGCCGGCGGGCTGGTCGGCGGCGACCAGCGGATCGAGCAAGCCCACGGTATGGCGCACATGTATCGTATGCGCCACCGGCAGACTGCGCAGGAACGCGTCCATCGCGAAACCCTTCAGGTCCGGTGCCAGCGTGTCGGCGACGATGCCCGGCAGGTTGTTCTGCATGCCGCGCCAGAACGACAGGCCTTCGATGCGCAATAGGGCATCCAGCACGGCGCGGTCCAGCAGTGCCGGCCCGAAACTGCTGACCAGGCCATCCAGACCTTGTCGTGCTCCGTCTGCGAGCAAGTTGCGGTAGTGCCGGGCGTGCAGATCGAACGCGCACAGCGCTGGCGCGGCCAGGTAGGCGTCGCGTGTCAGTTCCAGGGTGCGCCGCAACTGGTCGTGGTTTTGCGCGTCGCTCAGAGCCGGGTTCTTGTCGAACCACTTGGCCCCCAGCGCTTCGGCGGCGTAACCGAAGTCCTCGCGACCGTCCGCGTGCCGCACCCGCACCCGCGCGATCGCCTGCCGCCCCTCGGTCACGGTGATGACGCCGAAGCGAAATGGCAGGCGCAAGCGGTAGGGTGATTCGAACAGCTCGACCGACAAGACCTTGAGGCGGGGTGCGCTATGCATGGGGACTCCGAAAATATCAGCTACCGGGCGTCGGCTCCAACGCCTCCAGCAAGCCGCGCAGGTAGCCGATCGCACGCGCCGCACACGCCGGGCCGTCGGGCTGGTAATCGAACGGCTCGACCGCGATCCAGCCGGCATATGCGTGTTGCCGCAGCGTCCGCAGAATGTCGGCGAACCGTACCGCGCCCTGGCCGGGGCCGAGATGGTTGGCATCGTTGACCTGCACGTGCACCAGCATGCCGGTCGGCAACCAACGTGCCAGCAGTGCCGGAATCGACTCTGCCTCTGCATTGGCAGCCGCGCAGCAATCGAGCATGGTGCGCAGCGCCGGCTGCTTGACGGCTTCAACGATCTCCACTGCCTGCGCGACGCTCAAGATGAAGTTGGCCGCAGGTGGTGCCAGCGCCTCGATGCAATAGATGACACCGACATCTGCGGCATGGTCGGCCACAGCGGCAAATGCGTCGATGCCGCGTTGGCGACCGGACACCGGGTCGGCATCGTCGATCCGGCGTTGCGCCGGTGAGCCATGTACCAGCACCGATCCGCCCAGGTCGGCGCACAGGTCGATCTGTCGGTGCATGTGCGCAATCGTGCGCGCGCGCACCGCGGCATCGGGCGATGTGATCGACAAGCCGCCCGGCTTGGCCAGCAACCAGTGCAGGCTGCTGATCGCGATGCCGGCATCAGCCGCGGCGCGCCGGATGCCGGTGCGCTGCGACGCATCCAGCGCCTGCGGCGTTTCGGCCAGCGTGTAGGGTGCGATCTCGAGCCCGTCATATCCCAGTGCCGCGGCAAACACGCACTGGCGCTCGAACACCATCGGCGCCAGGACCTCGTTGCACAGGGCGATCCGCATGGCTGACTTGGTTTCGCCTTGACGCGCGTTCACCACTGCGGGCCGGCGCGCGACTCGTTCTTGCCGGTGGTCGCTGCGAGTTCGGTGTAGATCTCGAATGACAGGCGTCCCAGTTCGGGATCGGCACGCGTCTCGGCGATACGCGGCCTGGCAATTGGCACGGTGCGGATACTGGCCACGCGGCCGGGCCGGGCCGACATCACCACCACCCGATCGGCCAGGAAGGCCGCCTCTGGTATCGAGTGGGTGACAAAGACGATGGTCTTGCGCTGATGGGTCGCCGAACTGCTTTCGCCCCAGATGCGCAGCAGCTCGATGTTCATCTCGTCGCGTGTCATCGCGTCGAGTGCGCCGAACGGCTCGTCCATCAGCAGGATCGGCGGATCCATGATCAGCGCACGGCACAAGGAAGCCCGTTGTTGCATGCCACCGGACAACTCGGCAGGTCGTTTGTGGATGAATTCGCCGAGACCGACTAGCTGCAGCAGTTCCACCGCGCGATCGCGGAACCGGGATGTGTTCTGGTCCGACAGTTCTACTGGCAACAACACGTTGTCGAGCACCGAGCGCCATTTGAGCAGCAAGGCCGCCTGGAACACCATGCCGACCTTGGGCAGCGGCTTGTCGACCAGACTGCCGTCGACCGAGATGCGCCCGCTGGTCAATGGCCGCAGCCCGGCGATGGCCCGCAACAGCGTCGATTTGCCGCAGCCGCTGGGCCCAACCAGGGCCACGAACTCACCCTCGAAGATTTCCAGGCTGATGTCGCGCATGGCCTCGACCGGACCGCTTTCGGCCTGATAGATCATGCCAGCGCCGTCGATGCGGATCATCACGCGGCGCTCGCTGGCGGCGGCTGGCGCGGCATCGCCCGGGTCAACCGTCGGCATGTCTGTCCCGGTCGTGCGCTGCGTGACGCGCCATCACTTGACCGACAGCGGCATCGCCACCTTGGTGAAGTAGTCCATGCTGTACACCGCCTTGCAATCGACCTTGTTGGGCAGCCCCATGTAGGTGTTGACGATGTCGGTCGAAGTGCACATCTTCTTCTCGTCGATCCAACCGATGCCCTTGTCGGCATACAGCTTGGTACGCATCAGATCGAGGCCAAGCATCATGTTCGGTTCGATGATCGACAGGTCGATCTCCGGCACCCGCTTCTTGAAGATCGCCAATGCGCCCTTCGGGTCGTTCATGACGTCGCGCCAGCCCATGTAGGAGGCTTCCAGAAAAGCGCGCAGCTGCTTGGGCTTGTTTTTCATCGTCGATTCGCCTGCAATGATCGACATGCTGTACAGGTCGAAACCGTTGTCGGCCCACGGCATCATCATTGCATTGCCGACACCCATGGCCTTTTCGTAGAACGGCAGACCGGTCGAGTAGTCCCCCACGACGTCGACTCGCTTTTCGGCCAGCGCGGCGATCTTGGCGGAGGGTTCGATGTTGACCCAGGTAACCTTGTTCTGGTCAATGTTGTGCAGCTTGGCGAATGCCGGCCAGGCCTGGCGCTGGCCATCACCGGCTGGGGCGCCGACGGTCTTGCCTTCGAGGTCCTTGGGTTTGGTCAGCGGGCTGTCCTTGCGGCTGAAGAAGTTCAGCGGGGTCTTGTCGAAAACCATGCCGACCATCTTGACGCGGGCGCCCCGCGCATCCGCCGCGAGTACGGCGACGGTGTCGGCCAGGCCGGCATCCGCGCGGTCGGTGTCGACCTTGGCGATCGAATCCCCCGAGCCCTTGGAGTTTTCCAGTGTCACGTCCAGACCGGCCTTGGTGTAATAACCCTTGTCCAGGGCGACCCAGTAGGCTGCATGGTCACCTACTGCGAACCAGTTCAATGAGAACTTGAACTTCTCGGGCGCCTGCGCGGATGCGCTGCCGACCGAGAGTGCGAATGCGGCGACCCCAAGGGTTCGCCAGAGAGGGTTTAGTTTGCTGCGCATCATTGACTCCTTTGCTGTTGCAAAAATTGCTCCGTCGATATCCACCTGTCACATATCCTCGGCCCAGGGCACCAGCAGCCGGGACAGGGCTGCGACAAAACCAAACAACACCAGTCCGAGAATCGAGGTCCACACCAGCGCGGCAAATGCAACCGGTGTGTTCATGCTGCTTTGCGTCGTGATGATCACGTATCCCAGGCCGGCTTGCGAGGCCACGAATTCGCCGACGATCGCGCCGACCACGGCCGCCGTGGCCGTGACCTTAAGCGCCGACAGGATGTAGGGATACGCATTGGGGATGCGGATCTTCATGAACACCTTCCATTTCGGCGCGTTGAACACCCGCCCCAGGTCGACGATGTCCTGGTCGATCTGGGTCAGGCCGACCGAGGTGTTGATGACCACCGGAAAGAAACCGATCAGCGCGCCGATCAGCATGTTGGGCACGATGCCGTAACCCATCCACATCAGGAACAGCGGCGCGATCGCGACTTTGGGCAGCGTGTTGACGAACACCAGGAACGGGGTCAGTGCGCGGGCCCAGGTGCTGGACCAGGCGATGGCCACGCCCAGAATGACACCGCACACGCCCGCCAGCACAAAAGCCCCGACAATCTCCACGGCTGTCACCCAGATGTGCTTGCCCCAGGGGATCTCGTCGCCGAACATCGCGCGCATCACCGACATCGGGCTGGGCAGCAGGTATTCGCGCATACCCAGAAAAGTGACCGCAAGTTGCCACAACACGATCAAGCCGGCGAATATCGCGAATGCCGGCCAATGCCGGGTCACGCTGCGAACGACGGTGCGCGCGGTGTTAGTCAAAACGGATCTCCAACGCGTGGCGGCGCACATGGTCTTCGTCGACATCGACACCCAAGCCTGCCCCGGTGGGCAAGCGCACCCGGCCGCCGCCCTGCCAGACCCGTTGCTGCAGGAATGGCGAATCGATATATTGCGGCCCATTCAATGCCAGCGGGTTGATGTCGAACACACTGGCCAATTGCAGTGCGGCGGCCAGTCCCAGGTCAGTCTCGGTCAGGCCGGACATCGACAACTCGATTCCGGCCGATTGCGCCATCTCACACAGACGCCGCGAGTGGTAGATGCCCGCATTGCGCTGGACCTTGGCCACTGCCACACCGATGGCATCGGCCCGGATGTATTCAATCAGGTCGGGCAAAGCCCGCAAGGATTCGTCAAGCGCGATCGGCACCGGACTCGCCGCAACCAGGCGCCGGTAGCCCGACAGGTTGATCCCGTCCAGCGGTTGTTCGAAATGGCGGATGCCGAGGTCGTCGAACTGGCGCGCCATGCGCATCGCCGCATCGATGCGATACGCGCGGTTGGCATCGACCAGCAGCACGCTGTCCGGGGCTGCGGCGCGGGTACGCCGCACCAGGTTCAGGTCGCCGGCCGGGCCGTGCATGCCGACCTTGACGTCGAAGGCGGTGTAACCGGTGGCCAGTCCTTGCGCCACCGCATCCTCGGCGCCGGCGGGATCGGGAACCGACACCATCCAGGTGAGGTCGAATTCAGTGCGGCGGCAGCCGCCGAGCAACTGGTGCAGGGGTTTGCCCAGCGCTCGCCCCCAGGCGTCGTGGGCCGCGACATCGATCGCCGACTTGGCCAGCGGCGATCCAGGCGACAGGCCCGGATTGATCGCGCGTCCCATCGCCCGGTGTACTGCATCGAGGTTCCACACCTCGATGCCGATCACGGCCGGCGCCAGATAGTAGCGCAACGTACTGACGATGGTCTCGGTGGTCTCGTAGGTCCAGCGGGGTGTCGGCGTGGCTTCACCCCAGCCGCTGACGCCGCTGTCGGTCGTGAGCTTGACCAGGACCCGGTGCGACACGGTGCCGGGCGCGCCGGCCACGCCGCCGGCCAACACGAACACGGACTTGAAGGCCAGGCCGAGAGTGAACACTTCGATGCGGGCGATCTTCATCTGCACCTCTGTTCGTGTTGCTGTACCAGAGCGGGCCCCCGTCGTCGCCCTGCGGTAAGCGCGTGGTGTTCTGAAGAATTCACAATGGTCATGCCAGCCATCGGTCGAGATTTGCGGCCACGAACGCATCATCGCCCAGATCGGCATGTTCCGCACAGACGCGGTCGATCAAGGCCGCCTGTCCGGGGCTCAGCCCTTCGTCTGGATCGAGGCACCAGATTCCCGTCAGCAGGCCCTGCCGGCGCAGCACTTCGTGGCATCCTGCGATGCAGCCGCGGAACTGGTTGGCGACGTCGAAGAAGGCGCTGTTGCAGTCGGTGACGCGGCTGTCGAGTGCTAGCAGTTCGGGCGGGACAGTGCCGGTCTTCACGGCCTGCTGGCACCGCGCCAGCAGTTTCGCTGCGCTGGCCGTCCAGACCGACCAGTGGCCCAGCAGCCCACCGTGGAAACGCACGGTGACCGGTACGCCATCACGTATCACGGTGAACGGCGTCACGAGGTCGAGCACGATATGGTCGTCGTTGCCAGTGTACAGCGTGACACGGTCCTCGGCCTGCGCCAACACCACGGCACGCACTACGTCGAGCGTGCGGTACCGGTGAAACGGTGCGACCTTGATCGCGACCACGTTGTCGATCGCAGCAAACCGGGTCCAGAACGGTACGCCCAGTTCGAGGCCGCCGACCGCGGGTTGCAGGTAAAAGCCGATCAGCGGGATCTCCCCGGCCACCGCTTCGCAGTGGGCGATCAGTGCGTCTTCGTTCTGGCCGGCCATCGCTGCCAGGCTGAGCAGGCCGGCGTCGTATCCGATGCCCGCCGCTCGTTGCGCTTCGGCCACCGCCTGCCGGGTGTGACCGCATAATCCGGCGACCATGGCCAATTGGCGTGACGCCGGGACCCAGGATCGCGCCGTTTCCATGGCCAGGCCGAGCACCATTTCGTACATCCCGGCTTCACGAATCGCGAACTGCGTGGTGTGGACTCCGACGGCCAGGCCGCCGGCGCCGGCGTCCAGGTAATAACGCGTCAACGCACGCTGGTGGCGTGTGTTCAGCTGGCGCTGGGCATCCAGCGCCAACGGATGCGCCGGTATCGCCAGGCCCCTGCGCAAAAGCGCCCGCACGGGCAGAGGTTCGGTAATATTTGAGTTCATTGCTCAACCAAACTCAGGGCCGGCCAGTACAAACAGCGTGTCGTTAGCCGCATGCAGATCGGCCCCGCCCAATGCCATGCGCACGAACGAACGCTGGACCACGAAACCCCGCCCAGCCAGCGCCTGCGCGAGACCGTGCCAACGGTCGGGCAGATCGAGGAACACTGGGCCGCCGGTGTTGTCGAGCGCAGCCAGCAGCAGTGCCGTCGCTGTGTGTTCGTCGCAGGCCACGAGCGGGCCGATCTGGGCTGCCCGCCGGCCTTGCCGGCGAATGACAAAACCGGTGCGATCCCGCATTGCCCACGCGCGGGTTCCGGCGCGCGCGAGGAAATCATGCAGCAAGAAGCCGCGCTCCATGCCGTTGGCGGCCACGTCCAAAGGGATGGCCCACTCCAGGTCCAGTCGCTCGGCTCGGCAGATCGATGCGGGCCCTGCGGTGCTGGACGAGGTCGCCGTGCCTTGCCAGCGTGACAAGGTAAATCCTTGAGCGAATCCGGCCTTGCGGTAGGCCGGCGCACCGGCCGGTGTCGCATCGAGGTGGGGCGTTGCGCCACACTGGCGCAGATGGTCGATGCTAATATTCAGCAGGCGGGTTGCAAGGCCCTGGTGGCGCCAGGGTTCGGCCACCAGCACCATGGACACCCAACCCTTGGTCTCGCCATACGCCAGAGCGGCGGCAGTGGCGACCAGTTTTGCGCGGTCGTTGCGGTATCCGGTTGTCTTGCCGTGGCGGATGAACAGCAGCCAGTCGTCGACTGTCTGGTTCCAGCCGACCGCGTCGGACAAAGCCTGTGCATCGGCGAGTTCGGCCACACCGCAATTCACCAGCTGAAGCTGGTCAGAAAGTGCCATCCCGGACCTCGAACTTGGTGGGTTTGCCCAGTGTCGGGCGCGCATTGCTAACCCAGTGGGCGGTCCAGTCGAGCATCGCCGCCAGCGGCACGACCGGATAACCGAACAGTCCGGCTGACAAGATGGTGTTCGACAACAAGGCGGTTGGCGCTTCCTGGCCGGTGATCCGGGCCTGCGTGCCCAGGCGACGCGCGAACGCGTCGGCGAGCCAGCGCACTGACAGGGTTTCTGGGCCGGTGCAGTTGATCGGTGTGGCGGGCGTTGTGCAGTGGCGCAGGCAGCGCAATACCTGGGCATTGGCATCGCCTTGCCAGATCACGTTGACATGGCCCATCGTGACGTCGACCGGATCACCGCGGTGCACCTTAGTGGCGACGTCGTGCAATACGCCATAACGCATGTCGATCGCATAGTTGAGGCGCAGGATCCGGCCTGCGTTGCCATGTCGCGTCGAGAAGTAGCTGAACATGCGTTCGCGGCCGAGGCACGATTGCGCGTATTCGCCAATCGGCGAAGGGAGCGTGTTCTCGTCTGCACCCGGTTCTCCGACCGGCGTCAGGGGGTACACGTTGCCGGTGGAAAAACTGACGATGCGCGCTTCGCGCAGGGTGTCGGCCACCAATGCCGGCACATGGGTGTTCATGGCCCAGGTCAAGGCCTGGTTGTCGCTGGCTCCGAACTTGTGGCCGGCGGCGAAGATGACGTTGGCGACGCGCGGCAGGGCCTCGATGCTGGTCCGGTCGAGCAGGTCGGCGGCAATGGTCTCGATGCCGTGGTCCTGCAGTTGTCCGCGGATGGTCGGGTCGCTGAACCGGGCAACCCCGATTACGCGCTTGTGCGGCGCGGCATTCTTGGCCAATCGCGCCAGCGTGGGTCCCATCTTGCCGGCAACGCCCAGGATCATGATGTCGCCGTCCACTTGCGCCAGGTCGTCGATCAATGCCTGGCTGGGACGGACCAGGAATTCTTCCAGCGCGTCCACCGAATCCAGCCGGTCCGGCAGACGGGCCGGATCCAGCACCTGCGTTTGTCTGCTTGTAGTCATCCGTTTGTCGTCCATGCTCGCCTCATTGTTTGACGAATACAGACGAGTCTACGGACTTCGTCAGTTAGAGTCAACCGTTTGGTTGAATTAAACTATCGACCTGGGAAAACCCGGTGGGTGTACACGTGGCGTCAGGGCCGCAAGCCTGCCATTGCAAACTCGACGACATGCCGGCGGTAGGCCTCCACCGCTACGGTGGCGCCCAGATCGCGGCCGAAGATGGACGACAACGTCAGGCGGTTGGAAAAGAAGAAATACGACATGCCGGCGACCGATATGTACAACTCGACCGGATCGACGCCCTGGCGGAAAACCCGGGCCTTGATTCCGCGCGCCAGAGTGCGTGCGATCAGGTCGATCAGCGGTGAGTTGGTGTCTCGCATTGCGTTGGAGGCGCGGACGTGCCGTGCGCCCGCGGCGTTTTCGTGGTTCAACAGGCCTATGAAATCGGGGTGCCGCGCCAGGTAATCGAACGAGAACCCGATTAGCGTCTCCATCGCGGCCTCGGGTTGTCTCTCGCCTAGGTTCAGGCTGCGCTCCTGGGTCCGGATCTCGGAATAGACCGTCTCGAGCGCACACCGGTACAGGTCATCTTTGCTACCGAAATAGTAATAAATCAGCTGTTTGTTGACTCCGGCGTGACTGGCGATCGTGTTCACCCGGGCTCCGGTCAGGCCATGGACGGCAAACTCCGCCCGTGCGGCCAATAGGATGGCCGACCGGGAGCCAAGCGGGTCGCCATCCGGACGCTTTGACGCCACGGCGGTGCGACGCACGAGATTCTTTTTTGCGGTCATGGGGTGCCGCCGATGGTGAGCCGGCACCCAGACAGCTTCCGGTAACGGGTCTGCTCCGATAATGGAGCAGGAAATTCCGTTGTCGTTGAAGCAACAGACCGTGACGTTGTGATGAAAACCATTGTCGCGAGCATATGCTACCTGTCAAAATACGACCTATTGCACGTCATTTCCGACACACCCGGACTTACTGCTGTACCCGTCAACATTCTTTCGTTGGCGCCAGAACCTGGCCAAGCCCCATGAGCGATCACAGCAAGACCCCGGTAGCGCAGTTGCCGACGCAAAGGTTCGTGTTCCTGACCTTGCCGCAGTACACGATGATCGCGCTCTCCAGCGCCATCGATGCGCTGCGCATGGCCAACCGGGTCAGCAAGCGCGAGTTGTACTCATGGTCGCTGGCCACCGTCGACGGTGAGCCGGCCGTGGCAAGCAGCGGCCTTGCCATGTCGCCGACGTTGGCCATCGATGACGTGGGCCCGGCCAATATCGTGTTTGTCGTCGGCGGTGTCCAGGTCGAGAAGGCCACCACGCCCGCGGTGATCGGGGTATTGCGCCGGTTGGCGCAGCGCCATGTCGCGCTGGGCGCGTTGTGTACCGGTGGCTATGCGTTGGCCAAGGCCGGTTTGCTGGACAAGTACCGCGCCGTGATCCACTGGGAAAACATGACCGCGTTGCGCGAGGAGTTTCCGCGCGTCGTTTTCTCGGACCAACTGTTTGTCATCGACCGCGACCGCTACACCTGCACCGGGGGCGTCGCACCGCTGGACCTGATGTTGCACATCATTCGGCAGCACCAGGGCCGGGACATTGCACCGCTGATTTCGGAGCAGTTCATCCTCGATCGGATCCGCAACGACCAGGATCGCCAGCATATTCCGTTGCAGGCGCGCGTCGGCTTGTTCCACGAAAACCTGATCGAGGCCGCCGCGCTGATGGAGGCCAACATCGAAGAGCCGCTTTCGCTGGACGAGATTGCCGCGCTGGTGGGTGTGTCGCGGCGGCAGATCGAGCGCCTGTTCAAGCGCTATGTCGGGCAGGTGCCGACCAAGTATTACCTGGATATGCGGCTGCGCCGGGCCCGAGAGTTGCTGCTGCAGACCGCGATGTCCATCATGCAGGTGGCGGTAGCTTGCGGTTTCCAGTCGCCGCCGCACTTCTCCAAGTGTTACCGCATGCTGTTCGGCTACACGCCCAGCGCTGAACGCAGCTCCAGCC
This sequence comes from Burkholderiaceae bacterium, assembly GCA_039934375.1. Lineage (GTDB taxonomy): Bacteria > Pseudomonadota > Gammaproteobacteria > Burkholderiales > Burkholderiaceae_C > CAISIP01. The sequence continues at coordinate 32,996 of JBDTMH010000016.1, forward strand.
GCTCCGCAGCCTAGACAGACGTGCTGTGAGGGTGCTGCGACCCGATGTCGTGCGGCGACAACCCCTGGTCGCGATTTAATCAGCGGTGCCGCAGGGTGCCGCCTACCATCTGCCTGCCGGAGAACGCTTCCGGCACCCCCACAATTAGGGAACCCGACCATGGCTGACGAATTCGACGACGACCTCGACCTGAACACGCTCAACGACGAGGACCTGACCGAACAGGTGCACGACGATCTTTACAACGGTCTGCGCGACGAGGTCATATCAGCGACCAACATTCTGCTGTCGCGCGGCTGGTCGGCGGACCGGGTGCTCAACGACGCACTGGTCGAGGGCATGCGCATTGTTGGCGTGGACTTCCGCGACGGTATTTTGTTCGTGCCCGAAGTGCTGCTGGCGGCCAACGCGATGAAGGGCGGCATGGAAATCCTGCGTCCGTTGCTGGCCGAGACTGGCGTCGAGCCGATCGGAAAAATGGTCATCGGCACGGTCAAGGGTGACATCCACGACATCGGCAAGAACCTGGTCGGCATGATGATGGAAGGCGCCGGCTTCGAGGTCATCGACCTGGGCATCAACAATCCGGTCGACAAGTACCTGGCGGCGCTGGAACTGCACAAACCCGACATCCTGGGTTTGTCCGCGTTGCTGACCACGACCATGCCTTACATGAAGGTCGTTATCGACACCCTCAAGGAAAAAGGCCTGCGTGACGATTACATCGTGCTGGTCGGCGGCGCGCCGCTGAACGAGGAATTCGGCAAGGCCGTCGGCGCCGATGCGTATTGCCGCGACGCTGGCATTGCAGTGGAAACAGCCAAGTCGCTGATCGCCGCGCGGCGCGCCGCGGCCCGCTGAACCACGAACCCTGCAGGACCGGTCATGGACGAGCGTTCTGCAACGCTGGTCATTGCATGTGGTGCTTTGGCGCACGAGATCGTCGCGCTGCGCCGCATCAATAACTGGCCACATCTGGTCGTGCAATGCCTGCCTGCGGACCTGCACAACCGGCCACAGAAGATCCCGGACGCCGTGCGCGCAAAGATTCACGCCAACCGGGATCGATTCGCGTCGATCTTCGTCGCCTATGCCGATTGCGGCACCGGCGGCCAGCTCGACAAGGTGCTCCAGCAAGAAGGGGTGGAGCGCATTCCCGGCGACCACTGCTACGAGTTTTTTGCCGGCAGCCAGGCGTTCGCCGCTATGGCCGACGCCGAGCCGGGTACTTTTTATTTGACCGACTTCCTGCTGCGCCACTTCGATCGCCTGATCATGCGTGGCCTGGGTATCGACAAACATCCTGAACTGTTGCCGCTGTATTTCGGCAATTACACGCGCCTGGTGTATCTGGCGCAGCTGGAGCAGCCCGGCATGCTGGAGGCGGGACGGCAGGCAGCCGACCGGCTGGGGCTGACGTTCGAACACCGTTTCACTGGTTACGGCGGCCTGCAGGACAGTCTGCAAAAAGTCGCCGGCGAAGGAGTCATATTTTGGCAAAAATGATCGTCATCTCTTGGCGCGACATACCGGCCCAGGTGCTGGTCAAGTCGGGTCGCGAAACCGCCAAGGTGCAGCTTTCGCTGCGCTTTCAGGAGGCAGTGGACCGCGCCGCCATGCGCGCCGGCAAGGCCGGATCGGATGCCTACCTGGCCGACTGGAAACGCAGCGAGCCGCGCCGATGTGGCGACGATCTGAAGGCTGAGGCGCAGATCGAGGCCGACCTGATCGAGACCCGCTACTCGGATGCCGACTTGCTGCGCATCATCCGTGCGCACGGTGTCGACGAGACGCTCGCGCCGGCCGCCGGCGTGGCGCCGACCGACCCGCCCGGAGCGGCCTGATGTACCCGGTACGCCGCTGGTCTGTGCGCCATGCGCGCGGGATGGAGTCGTTCTACGCCGGCTTCGAGTGGGTTTTGGTGATGCTGCATCCGCTGTTCGAGAAGATTGGCTACGCACGTCTGGAAAAGCCCGTGGCAGCGCTCGAGAAACTGACCAAGGGATTTCTGTTCGACTGTCAGATGTGTGGCCAATGCGCACTCAGCGCCACAGGCATGTCGTGTTCGATGAACTGTCCGAAGAACCTGCGCAACGGTCCGTGCGGCGGTGTGCGCGCCAACGGAAATTGCGAGGTCGATCCCGACATGCGCTGTGTCTGGGTCGAGGCGTTCGAAGGCAGTGAGCGCATGGTGGCGGGAAAGGCTGCGATCCGGGTGGTGCAGATTGCCGTCGACCGCCGCTTGCAGGGACACTCGTCCTGGCTCAAGGTGGCGCGCGAAAAAGGCGTGGCGGTCGCCTCCGCGATGGAACGTCCGTGAAATTCGAAGACGAACCTGTTCCCGGCTATCCGATGCCGATCCTGCCCGGACATACCTCACCGGGGCGGCTCGAGCGCGTGTTGCGTCGCGGTGCCTTCGCGATCACGACCGAGCTCGACCCACCGGATTCGGCCGACCCGGAAGACGTATTCCGGCGCGCTCGCATCTTTGACGGTTATGTCGACGCGATCAACGCCACCGACGGCAGTGGTGCCAATTGCCATATGTCCAGCCTGGCTGTGTGTTCCCTGCTGGCGCGCAAGGGGTATGCGATCGTGATGCAGATCTCCTGCCGCGACAAAAACCGGATCGCGATCCAGGGCGACATCCTCGGTGGCGCTGCCATGGGCGTGTGCAACATGTTGTGCCTGACTGGCGACGGCGTGCAGTCGGGCGATCATCCGCAGGCCAAGTCGGTGTTCGACCTCGATTGCATGTCGCTGCTCGAATTGGCGCGCAACATGCGCGACAACCACCAGTTCCAGAGCGGGCGCAAGATCACCTATGCACCGCGGGTGTTTCTGGGTGCCGCCGCCAATCCGTTTGGCCTGCCGTTCGAATGGCGTGCCGAGCGTCTGGCCAAGAAGGTCGCCGCCGGCGCCCAGTTCGTTCAGACCCAGTATTGCTACGACGTGCCGCGGCTGCGTGCCTACATGTCGCAGGTCGAGGGCCTCGGGCTGCTGGGCAAGGTGTTCATCCTGGTCGGCGTCGGTCCGCTGCGCAGCGCCAAGGCGGCAGAGTGGATGCGCAGCAACGTGCCAGGTGTCCATATTCCCGACGACATCATCAAGCGGCTGGCCGGCGCCGAGAAGCCGGCGCTTGAGGGCCGTCAGATCTGCGTCGACATCATCCAGGAGATCCGCGAGATCAAGGGTGTGGCGGGCATCCACGTGATGGCCTATCGGCAGGAAGAGACTGTGGCCGAGATCATCCAGAAATCCAACGTGCTTGCGGGCCGCGAGCCCTGGCAGCCGCAACGCGACACCCAACCCGTTTCACTCGAACCAGACAAGGAAGCCGCATAGTGACCGATACCGTCATCAGTTCCGCCACCCGAGAGGTCGTCATCGGCTTCAACCGTCCGTTCGTCATCATCGGCGAACGCATCAATCCGACCGGCCGCAAGATCCTGGCAGCCGAGATGCTGGCGGGTGACTACAGCCGCGTGATCAGCGATGCGCTGGCCCAGGTCGAAGCCGGCGCGCACATGCTCGACGTCAATGCCGGCATTCCGCTGGCCGACGAGCCAGCGCTGCTGGCCAAGGCGATTCAGCTGGTGCAGTCGGTCACCGACGTGCCGTTGTCGATCGACTCGTCCATCGTCGCAGCACTGGAGGCCGGCCTGGCGGTCTACAAGGGTAAACCGCTGGTCAACTCGGTCACGGGCGAGGAAGACCGGCTGGAGACGGTGTTGCCGCTGGTGGCCAAATACGGTGCGGCGGTGGTGGCGATTTCCAACGACGAGACCGGCATCTCGCAAGACCCCAACGTGCGTTTCGCCGTGGCCAAGAAGATTGTCGAACGTGCTGCCGACTACGGCATTCCGGCCAGCGACATCGTCGTCGACCCGCTGGTGATGCCGATCGGCGCGATCAACCAGGCTGGCGTGCAGGTGATGGCGCTGGTACACCGTCTGCGTACCGAGCTCAAGGTCAATACCAGCTGCGGCGCATCCAACGTGAGCTTCGGGCTGCCCGAGCGCAATGGCATCAACGCCGGCTTCCTGACGATGGCAATCGCCTCGGGCATGACGTCGGCCATCACCAATCCGCTGCATGCGGAAGTCGTCCGCGCGTGTATGGCGGCCGACGTGATGATGGGACATGACCCCGATTGCGCGCGCTGGATCCGCAAGTTCCGCGAAGCGCCGGCGATGGGCGCCGATGGCGAGATGGGGCGTGGCCGGCGTGAGGTCGGACGGCGTCGCCGGGAATGAACCGGACAGAACCTCCTATGCATGCCGCAATGTACCCAAATCCAATGGAATTTCCCGCCGGGCCGCCCCAAGGGAAATTAGCCCCCTCGGGGGGCAGCGCAG
>JBDTMH010000017.1:0-36848 GCA_039934375.1 Burkholderiaceae bacterium
AGTCAAGCATGCAATTCTCAGTATCGCCAGCCAAGGTGCAGACGGTTATGCGTCATGTCAGGGGTATCGGCCTGGGCGCTGCGGTGTCTCTATTTGCGTTCGTGGCACATGCACAGACCGCGACGCTCGCCTTGCCAGCCAATGCGCTGCTGTTTGCACCGATTTACGTGGCGGCCGATGCAGGGCTTTGGAAACAACGCGGACTCGATGTCAAGTTGCCGGTGATTGCTGGCCCGGGCGCGACAAATGCCGTGATTGCTGGCAGCGCCGATTTCACCAGCACAGCCGCCACCTCGGTGCTGCGGGCCTCGGCCCGTGGCCAGACGATGCAGATCATCGCCACCACGAACGAAGAATACCTGCTCAATCTGGTCGTGAGCGCAAAGGCGATGGCCGAGCGCAAGATTGATCCCAAGTCCGATCTGGCGACGCGCATGAAAGCGCTCAAGGGTGCCACGCTCGCCATCGACGTTCCACTTGGCTTGCCGCACGGATTCATCAAATACGTCGCCGCGAAGGTCGGCATGGATGCGGACCGCGACTTCGTGTTGACGCCGATGCAGCCACCCAACATGGTGTCTTCGCTGCAATCGGGTGCCATTGATGGTTTCATGTTCGGCGAACCTTTTGTGTCGCTGGCCGTTCTGGGCGGCGCGAAAATCGTCATTCAGCTCGCGCGCACCGACCTGCCGGAGCTCAATCCCTATTCGACCAACGTGATTGCGACGCGCGCCGGATTCTGCAAGCAGTCACCGGATGTGTGCTCCAAACTTGTCGCCGGACTGACGGACGCGCTGAAAATGATCCAGGACGATCCGGAGCGGGTCAAAGGCCTCATGCGGGCGCGTTTCGCGCAACTGCCGCCGCAGGTGCTTGACGCGTCGTTCGACCAGATCCGCACAACCTCGCCGCGTAGCGCCGTCACGCATGAGGCTGCGCTGGCCAACACGCAGCGGGTGAGCCTGGTGGCTGGAACACTCAAGCCCGAAGAGCGGCGCGAAGACCTGGCCGCGCTGATCGACAACGAGTTCGCCAAATGAACACCATGACCACGCCAACCATCGATACGGAGACGATTGTCACGGCAGACCTGACACCGCCGCGTTTGAGCGAGGTGGTGTTGCGTACCTCGCGCTATGAGGAAATGAAGGCCTGGTATCAACAGGTTCTGGGCGTCAAGCCGTTTTTCGAGCACATACCATCTGACTGGGAGAGCAAGCGCGCGCAGTTGACGGAACGTTTGCCGAGCGACTTGCGCCTTTGTTTCATGCGAATTGCGTCGGGTTATCCGTTCGGGCAAGTTGTGGCGCTGTTCGACTATCCGGGGCAACAACCGTCGCTGCAGGCCAGTGGCATGCACCATATGCAACTGCGCCATGCCAGCTTGGAAGACCTGTTCACGCGCTTCGAGCGGCTGGCGAGCATTGGCGTGCAACCCTTCAAGAGTTTCAACCACGGGCCAGCGACGGCCTTTTATTACCAGGATGTGGACAACAACATGGTCGAGCTGTCGGCGGCCAATTTCGCTACTGAGCAGGAGTTTGTCGCCTTCATGAAGTCACCCGCCTATGCGGCCAACCCGGCTGGCAATGCGGTCGACCCGGCAGAACTGGTGCAGCGCTGGCGGGCGGGCGAGAACGCAGCCGACATCGTTCGCAGTGCGCCGTAAATGACGGCGGCGCAACGTAGCAAGATCCCGGTCATCGTCGTCGGTGCAGGGCCCGTTGGTCTGGCATTGGGCAACGAACTCGGATGGCGGGGCATCGGTTGCAAGTTGGTCGAGCGGTCGACGGAACTGGTGGACTTCCCGACCTGCGAATCGATCAATGCTCGCACACTGGAGCACATGCGACGCTGGGGCATGGCTGACGCCATGCGCGATGCCGGCTTTCCGCCCGACATGCCGCGCAGTGTGCGTTTCATGACGCGTGTGCTGGGCTACGAGCTGCTGTGTTTTGAACGGCCATCGAATCGAGACTTCCAACAAACGCTGGGGCACGTGACGCCCGAAGGCGGCATCTGGTGCCCGCGCATGTTGTTCGAGCCGGTCATGCACCGACATCTCACGCACTATCCGCAGGTGCAACTGGCCGCCGGCCATGAAGTCACCCGGTTTGCGCAGGATGACGACGGCGTGGATGTTGACCTGCAGGACCTGCGAACCGGCCAGATGACGTACTGGCGCTGCGACTATCTCGTGGCGTGTGATGGCGCGGCCAGCGGAACCCGCAAGGCACTAGGTATCGCGCTGGCAGGAACCTTCGCGGAAGGACACAACATCACCTTGTACTTCGAGTCGGTTGCGCTGGCGGCGCGACTTACCGACAAGCCGGGGGTCATGATGGATATCGTGAATGCCGAGGGCCGAGCCAACCTGTCGTCGGTCGATGGGCGAGCCCGGTGGCGCCTCACCGTGCATGCCATGCCTCATGAGGCAGTCGATCCCGAGCGTCGCATCCGCGAGGCGTTGGGGCAGCAGTTGGATTTCACGGTCATCGGTGCCAAACCCTGGGATGGGCACCGCGTGGTGGCGCAGCGGTATCGCGACCGGCGTGTATTCCTGGCCGGAGACGCAGCCCATCTGCTGTGGCCGCGTGGCGGTTTTGGCATGAACACCGGTGTTGGTGATGTCGTGGATCTGGGATGGAAGCTCGAGGCGATGTTGGCAGGTTGGGGCGGCGCTCGACTGTTGGACAGTTATGAGCTGGAGCGCCGGCCTGTTGCGACGCGCAACGTCGACGAGGCCGCCAGCAACCGCGCGGAGGACGCTGGCCTGCCGGTGCCGGCCGATATCGAGGACGACACGCCTGCGGGCGCACAGGCGCGCCACAGGCTGGCCGAGGTGATTCGCGAGCGGCGTGCCAAGGAGTGGAATTCATTGGGAATCCAGCTCGGCTATACCTATGGTGATTCGCCGTTATGCGTATCCGATGGAACGCCAGCACTGCCGCAGAGTGCCACCGACTACGTCCCCAACACCCGTCCCGGCGCGCGAGCACCGCACGGCTGGCTGGAGGATGGGCGTTCCACGCTGGACCTGTTCGGCCGCGGCTTCGTGCTGCTTACGTTTGGCGTAACGCAGGACATGGTTGCGGGCTTGCTGAGCGCCGCCCTCGAGCGCAAAGTTCCGCTGCAAACGGTCGCCATCGAAGACGTAGCCATCGCGCAACTCTATGAGCGACGTTTGGTGCTGGTCCGACCCGATGGACATGTCGCTTGGCGTTCGGACCAAGCGCCGCGGGACGCCGGTGCTGTGATCGACCAGATTCGTGGTAGCCGGCTGACCGCTGCCTGATTGCCGCACCTCCCAAGCAAATATGGCATTGCCACTTTGCTTGACCCCTGGGCTCGGGAACGACGCAGTCATTTTCTGGAGTCTCAATCTACGTCGGATGGCGGGTCTTTCGCCTTCGCAGGCGTGCGCTTCGCCGTAGGCGCGCGTCTGCGGCTGGGTTTGTCGCTGATGGGCGTAGCGGTCAGGGCGATGCGGTGCCAGCCCGTGCCGGCATCCGTTGCGGTCGCCTCAGGGCCACGTTGGAGAACCTGCAGTATGCGTTCGCGCCCCTGGTATATGTGTTCGAGCATCAGACTATGGGCGCGAGACGGCTGGCGCCGCTGGATGGCGTCGAAAACCAGCACATGCATGCCCAGCGCATCGCCGACATAAGCAAATACCTGATCAACGTTGTCGGTGGTGGTTGGAATGACACCTGCCGATGCCATCGGAATGGCATGCATCTGCCCGATCATGCGCTCGATGAGTGCGTTACCACACGGCTCCAACAGCAGATGGTGGAACGCCGCATTCAGCCTGGCCCACGCGTCGACGTCGGCGGCGCCGTGTGTGCCTTTGTGCAGCAAGGCACCGGTCTCGTGCAGGTTGGCGTGGATACGTTGTGCCTGCGCCTCGCTGACGCCGCGCGCGGCGAGCAGTTCGCAACCAAAGGCCTCAAGCCGGCCACGCACGTCGATCGCATCGATGACTTCCTGGCGCGAGAACGCACGGACCTGAAAGCCCCGGTGCGGGTTGTACACCAGCAGTCCCTCCTGGGCGAGTGATTGCATCGCGATTCGCACGGGTGTGCGCGACACGCCCAGCAACTCGGCCAGTTGCTTCTCTTCAAGCCGGGCGTTTGCCTCGAAGCCGCCGCGCATGATGGTCTCGCGCAATCGGGTCAGTACCGCTTCGAGCTGGGTGGGGGCGGCGGGTCGGGCACTTGGCATGGGTGGTCGGAACGGATGAACTGGCCGTCAGAACAGGGTGGCGACATGTTGCCACCGAAATGCACGGCGCTGCAGCCAGCCCAGCACCATGTCGGACAACATCACCAGCAGCGTGACCAACACGATACCGGCGAATACGCCAACCGGGTCCACCGTCTGGCGCGACTGTTCGATGTAAAAGCCCAGGCCGCGATCAGCGACCAGAAACTCGCCGACGATCGCGGCCGAAATAGCCCTTGGCACGGCAATCTTCAGGCCGGAAAACACATGCGGCAAGATCGCGTGGCGCGACACCTTGGCGATGATCTGTCCACGCGACGCGCCCATCACGCGCGCCATGTCGAGCAATTTGCGGTCGATGTTGCGCAAGCCGCTGAAGGTGCTGATGAACACGATGAAAAATACCAGCGACACCACGATAACGATTTTGGGCGTGATGCCAATGCCGAACCACAGGATCAGCAGCGGAATCAGCGCGAACAGCGGAACACCCATGGCCAGCATGATGTACGGCTCAATCGCCAATGCGGCGCGTGGTGAAAAATTGAGCAGCACCGCACCCGCGAAGCCCAGCAACCAGCCAATCGCAAAGCCCACGCCCGATGCGAGCAGTGTGGCGCCAACGTGGGGCCACAACTGGCCATTTGCCGCAATCTGCACGATGCGCAGAGCAACGTCCAGCGGCGCGGCAATGTATACCGAGCCAAGCATCTGGTGGCCGAATTGCCAGCCAAGCAGCAACAAGACCACCAATACCAGTCGCATGCCCATGACGGCATTGTCGTAGCCGCGTTCCCCCGGTTGCATGGCACGGGCGGCGATCATCGGACCTGGGCTCGGATCGCGTCGTACAGTGCGACGAAACGTGCGTCAGTCAATATGTCGTCGACGACACGTGGGCGCGCCAGCGCGACCCGGTGTTCGCCGATCACCGTCGACGGCGCACGCTTGAGGATGAGTACGCGGTCACCCAGGGCGATCGCCTCTGCGATGTCATGGGTCACGAAGATGATGGTCTGGTGATTGAGTTCCCACAGGCGCTGCAAGTCGGACTGCAGCTGTGCCCGGGTTTCGGCATCAAGTGCACCGAAAGGCTCGTCCATCAGGATGATCGGTGGTTCGTAGACCAGTGTGCGGATCAGCGCCGCACGTTTACGCATGCCGCCCGAAAGTTCATGGGGATGGTAGTGCTCGAAACCGGCCAGGCCCACCATCTCCATCATCTCCTGGGCGCGTGTGCGGTCGGCCGCAGCTATTGGCCCCTGGATCTCCAGGCCGAACAGGACATTGTCCAGCAGCGTGCGCCAGGGCAGCAGGTTGTCGTCCTGTGTCACATAGCCGATCTGGCGTTTCAGGCCCGGCTGCAAGTTGGGGCGCGTGATGTCAAAAACGGTCTCGCCGCGCAGGCTGATGCGCCCTTCGCTGGGCGCTTCGACCTGACCGATCATGTTCAAGATGGTCGACTTGCCAGACCCTGATGGACCCAACAGCGTGACGAATTCGCCTTCGTTCAATACAAAGCTGAGATCGCGAATGATCCAGGGCGCCTCGCCGTGGCGCTGCGCGCTGGCGAAATGTTTGCCCAGACCGTGGACTTCGAGCAGCGGCATCAGACCCCTCCGAATGCGGACTCGGCCGCTGATGGCGGCCGCCAGCGCAGCAGCCGGCGCTCCAGCAGTTGCACCAGCCAGGTCGCGACGGCGATCACCAGTGTGATGGCGACCACCACGGCGAAGATGTCGGGTGTGCTGAAACTCATCGCCGCGTATTGCACCAGATAGCCCAGGCCGCGATTGGACGACACGAGTTCCGAGATGATGACACCGCCAATGGCGTAGGGTGTGGCAATGCGCAGTCCCGCGAACACGAACGGGACCACGGTGGGCCAGACCACCTTGCGTGACAGTTGCGCCTCACGGGCACCGATGACACGGGCCATGCGAATCAGCCGCTGATCGGTGGATTGCACGCCCGCCTGGGTGCTGAAAAACACGATGAAGAACACCACCGAAACCACCAGCGCGATCTTCGATCCGATGCCGATGCCGAACCACAGGATGAACAGGGGTGCCAGCGCCAGCTTGGGCAAGCCGTAGCCTGCCACCAGGAAAGGATCGAGCACGGCCTGCGCGAATCGATGCCTGCGCAGCACCAGCGGTGCCAACACCCCGGGTACACCTCCAAGTGCAAAACCGATAACAGCCGCACTCAGCGTGTAACCGGTGTGGCGTGGCAATTCGCCGCTTGCGGTCATCGCGACCAGACGCCGCAGTGTCTCAAGCGGCGGGCTGATCCAGTAGGCACCGGCCAGCAGACTTGCAAGCTGCCACAGCATCAACAAGGCCAGCCCGAGCACTAGGCGATCCAGCGAAATTCCGATGCGTTTCATGCTGCCTTGCACCGCGTGTCGCCGCACGCCTCACGACCGGTTGCGCCATACAATCGCTGCGTCTGTCTGACCGTCCCGCAAGGCTCTCCAATGACCCTTTCCGACTCCGCATCCGATAGCGGCCATGACCTGGAGGAATGCAAATCCCTGATCCATGCATTTTGCTTTCTGATCGACCATGGGCAAGCTGCCGACGTGGTGGATCTGTTTTGCGTGGACGGTGTGTTCGAGCGTCGAGGCCAGGCGCTTCGAGGCCATGCGGCTATCGCGGTCGCGATGGCGGCTCGGTCGCCGCTGGTGCAGACACGCCACATTTGTTCCAACATCATGTTGCGTGCCGAGTCCCCCGTACGTATCACCGGTGTCACATATTTCCAGTTTTTCCGGTATGACAGCCAGATTGCGGGGGAGCCGAAAGCTCCTGCCGATCTGCTGGAGGCCGTCGGTGAATACCACGACGTGTTCGAGAAGACGGCGCATGGTTGGCGTTTCGCACATAGGCGCGCCGATGCGGTATTCCAGCGCCCGCCATGAGTGCGCAGGCAGCCATTCATGGCGATGATGGGGTCGCGAATCAAGCGCGCAACCGTGACAACGTGGTTCCGGCCATGATCTGTTCGATGTCGCATACCACCTCCAGCAAGGCCGGACCCGGCTCGGCCAGGAACCGTCGCACCGTGTCGTTGGCCCGCGCAGCGTCCGACACGCGATAGCCAGCCGCACCGTAGGCCTTCGCCAACGCCGTGAAATCGGGGTTGTGCAAGACAGTGCCATGGACCCGCCCTGGGAACTGGCGTTCCTGGTAGCTGCGGATGGTCCCGTATGAACTGTTGTTCGCAACAACAATCTTCAGTGGCAGCTGGCGTCCCACCGCGGTTGCCAGTTCATTTCCCGTCATCAGGAATCCCCCGTCGCCGCAGAACGCCAGCACCTGTCTGTTGCGATGGCGCAAGCTGGCGGCCAAGGCGGCCGGCACGCCGATGCCCATCGCGCCACATGCGGCTGCGAGCATCGTTTGTGACGGCTGCATGCGCACAATACGGTGTACCCAGGTCGAGAAATTGCCGGCGTCCAGGGTCACGATGGCGTCGGGCGTCAAGCCGGCGGCGATGGCCTGGGTGACATGACCGAACACATCGGCTTCAGGTGTCTGGTCTGCGTCCCAGCCATGTGCGAGGTCTCGAGCATTGGCGGTGATGGCTAGCCATTGTTTGCGGGATGACAAAGTCGGCACGGCCCGCCCATTCATCGCTTGCACGAATGCGTCGGCGCCAGCGACGATGGCCTGCGCCGTCCGGTGCTGGGTTGCCAGCGCTGAAGCGTCCGGATAGACGTGCACCAGTGTCTGTGGGTTGTCGTTTTGGCGTGGAAAAGTGAAACCCTGCGATGTGGTGTCGCCCAGCCGGGAGCCGACGGCCAAGACGAGATCGGCCTGCGCGAGCACGGCCGACACGGACGGATTGACGAAAAACCCGAGATGGCCCAGCCAGTGGGGGTGCGTGTTCGAGAACAGGTCCTGGTTCTTATTGGTCACCGCGACTGGTAGTTGCCATTTTTCGCTGAACTGTTGCAATGCCGCGCGAAACTCCGCGCCGCGCGATTCACTACCCACCACGAGCACTGGGCGCTGCGCGTGTGACAGGCGCGTGGCTACTTCGTCGAGCGCGTTCTGGCCTGGCGCCGGGTGCGAGGCACCCAATGGATCCGGCGCACCCGTGGCGCAAGGTTCGGCGAGCACATCCTCCGGCAAAACCACGATGACGGGACCCGGCGTGCCACAACATGCGATTGCGAATGCCTGGGCGACGATCTGGCCCATTCGTGGCGCGAGCTGGACTTCGACTACGTCCTTGGCAACCCCACCGAACATGCGCCGGTAGTCGACCTCCTGAAAAGCATGACGGCCTAGCAGCGGGCGATCGACTTGACCCACGAAAACTACCAGCGGCACTGCGTCCTGCTGAGCGACATGCACTCCGATGGTTGCGTTGGCCATGCCGGGCCCGCGGCTGACAAAAAGCACTGCCGGCATGCCGGTCAGCTTCGCGTCCGCCACGGCCGCCAGCGCGGCCGCGCCCTCATGTCGGCAGGTGACCAGATCGATCCCGGGGCGGTCGAGCAGCGCATCGAGAACGGCCAGAAAACTCTCTCCGGGCACCGCGAAGGCGCGGTCAATCCCGTGCCGAAGCAGGGTGTCCGCCAGTGCGTCAGCGGCTCGATAGGGCATTCAGAACTTCCTTGACGTTGAGAAAATTTGACAATTATGCATGCACGCTTATCAAATAGTGCCGCATGCAGGCCTGCTTTTGCAGCATCTCTGTTGGCGTGTATGCTTGATGCGCAAAACCTGAAAAAGGGACTCTCATGAGAATTGTTGCCTACATGGATGGTGCGGTCCCAGCCTGGGGCTGGCTGCGTGATGACAATATCCTGCCGTTGCAGGTCAATTTCGATGGTTCGTCTCTGGATTTGCTGGCGCTGTTCGCGCAGGCGCGTGCGCACGCCGCGAATGCGTCCACGACGCAGCGGGGGCGTGCTCTGGCGGACACGATCTTGCTCGCCCCTATCGCGCCAGGCGCGACGGTGTACTGTGTCGGGATCAACTACAAGGCACATGCCGGCGAGGCTGGTCGGGAACTGCCGTCCAACCCTTCGCTATTTCTGCGCCGCCCGTCCAGTCTGGTGGGGGCAGGTCAGCCGCTGCGAAGGCCCATCGATTCGGTGCAACTCGATTTCGAAGGCGAATTGGCGCTCGTGATCGGCCGTGCTGGACGCCATATTGCGACCGCCGATGCCATGCAGCATGTTGCTGCCTACACATGCTTCAATGATGGCAGTGTGCGGGACTTCCAACGACATTCAGTCACTGCAGGGAAAAACTTCGAGGCCAGTGGTGCCTGCGGACCGTGGCTCACGAGTGCTGACGAGGTCACCGACCCGGGTGATCTGCGTCTGCGGACCCGTGTCAACGGCGTGGAGATGCAGTTGGCGAACACCAGCCAGCTTATCTATCCTGTTGCAACCTTGATCAGTTACGTTTCGTGCTTTGCACAGTTGCGTCCCGGCGATGTGATCGCCACCGGAACACCCGAAGGTGTCGGCGCGGCCCGCAACCCGCCACAGTGGCTCGCGCCTGGCGACCAGGTATCGATCGAAATCAGCGGTGTCGGCAGGTTGGACAACCCGGTCGCCGAAGAGGCATCATAAAAAAACCGCCAGACAGGCGGTTCCGGCGGAAGCTGTGAGATTCGAACTCACGGAGGGTTTAACCCCTCGCCGGTTTTCAAGACCGGTGCCTTAAACCGCTCGGCCAAGCTTCCAAGCGGGTGATTTTAGCCCGCGGTCAGCATGCCGCGCTTCTCGATGAACGCCACCACGTCGGCCAGACCGTCCTTGGTGCGCAGATTGGTCATCACGAAGGACTTGAAGCCCTCGCCATTGGCGTTGGCGCGCATGCGCCGGGTGTCGGATTCCATCACCGACAGGTCGGCGCCCACGTGCGGGGCCAGGTCGGTTTTGTTGATGACGAAAAGGTCGCTCTTGGTGATGCCGGGGCCGCCCTTGCGCGGGATTTTTTCGCCGGCGGCGACGTCGATGACGTAGATCGTCAGGTCGCTGAGTTCGGGGCTGAAGGTGGCGGCCAGATTGTCGCCACCGGACTCTATGAACACGATGTCGGCATTGGGGAACTCGCCCAGCATGCGGTCGATGGCCTCCAGGTTGATCGACGCGTCTTCCCGGATCGCCGTGTGCGGGCAACCGCCAGTCTCCACGCCCATGATGCGCTCGGCCGGCAGCGCGCCGCTGACGGTCAGGATGCGCTGGTCTTCCTTGGTGTAGATGTCGTTGGTAATGGCCACCAGATCGTACTGGTCGCGCATGGCCTTGCACAACAACTCCAGCAGCGTGGTCTTGCCGGAGCCGACGGGGCCGCCGATACCGACACGCAGCGGCGGCAGTTTGCGCGTACGGTTGGCGATATGGTGCAGGGCAGATGTGGTCATGATCGGAACAGCCTTGAATATTGAGTTTCGTGTTGGGCGGACAAGATGGCCAGCATGGGGGCAAAGGCCTGTCGGTTGTCGTCGTCACACGCCAGGGCATCGGCGACGGCGCTGTCGATGCAGTTGGCCAAGTCTGCCAGGATACGTTGGCCGGCATTCTGACCTAGCGGCACGGCCTTGACCGCTGCCTGCACCATGTTCTCGGCCCAGCCGAACGCGTAGCTGGACAGGCAGTCGGCGAGAGGTGCGCCCGTTGTGGATGCTGCGAGTGCGAAGGCGACAGGGTAGGTCGGCGAGCCGCAATGGCGGCTCAGCGTGGTGACGTCTGCGCCGGTCGCGGCAAGAGTGACGTCAGGGTCGTCGCCCGTGTGCTGGTTGCGCAGCCAATCCATCATCGAGCGTCCCATCTGCTCGGTCTGCAGGCGCAGTTCACTGCTTTCGCGGGTTCGCAACACCCATTCGTTGAGGGCAGACACACGCACCAGATCACGCGCGCGCCAGGCCAGAATGGCCTGCGCCACCAGCGCCAGGTCGGAGCGTGCAAGCGTTAGCTGTAACTGGTCCTGAAGCCAGCCGCTGACGGCGTTTGGTGTGCGCAATCCGATGCGATCAATCGCCGATTCCAGTCCCTCCGAGTACGAGAAACCGCCGATCGGCAGCGCAGGCGAGGCCAGCCACATCAGGCGCACGAGGTCACTGGCACGCGCCGGTGCAGCTTCAGCAGAAGCCAGCGCAGCCATGGTCGGGTCGCAGTGCATCAGGAGGCGTGAGGTTTGTGGTCATGGCCGTGTCCGGCGTGGGAATGGCCATCGTCGTGCGGTGTATGCGGATGTTCGCGCGGTTTGTGCACGTGGCTGACCGACTCGCCACTGTGGTCGTGCCCGTGATCGTGCCCGTGATCGTGGTCGGCGTCATGGCCATGCGAATGGCTGTGGCCGTGCGCATGACCCTGAGTGGAATAGGCGCCGCCTTCGGGTTCGAACGCCAGCGTGTCCGCGCGCACGATCAGGTGCATGGCACGCAACATATCGGCCAGCACATGGTCGGGCTCGATCTTCAGGTGATCGGGCTTCAGTTCCATCGGCACATGGCGGTTGCCCAGGTGATAGGCGGCGCGTGTCAGGTCAAACGGGGTGCCGTGTTGCGGGCAGTGGCTGATATGCAGCACCGCCTGCTTGGCTGCGATCACGCACACCAGCGAACCGTCTTCCAGGACCAGCACATCGCCACCCCGCACGACAGTGCCGCGCGGCAGGAACACGCCGATGCTGCGTCCGCTGGAGTCGGTAGCGTCAAAGCGGCTTTTCTGACGGATGTCCCAATCCAATTCGATGGTCGGGGCGCGTTTGAGCAGGACCGGGGCCAGGCCGGTGCCCTTGGGCATGCGTCTGTTGGCGGTCAGCATTGTTGTGTAGGTTGAATCACTATGGAGATGGCGGTAATATAACGTTCGTTATAACCAAGAAGGCGTCTCATGTCTGCACTCAAACTCACCCAGATCGGCAATTCGGTTGGCGTCATCCTTCCCAAAGAACTGCTGGTGCGGCTGAAGGTGGGGAAAGGGGACAGCTTGTTCTGGACCGAGGCTGCCAACGGTATCACGCTGACTCCATACGACCCGGAACTCGAATCGCAATTGGAGGAAGGACGCGCATACATGCGCGAATACCGGGACACTTTCCACCAGTTGGCCAAGTGAGCGCCGCGCCGGGCTGGCCCCAAGCAAGCTCGCACCGCAGCCCGCAGGGCGAAGGTACTCCAGTGAACCAATGGCAATGGGTGGACCGCAGAGTCTTGAAGCTGCTGCATGACGAGAGTCTTGCCGAGCATGGCGGTAGCGGCGGTCTGCGAGACGAAGGCCTGCTGGATTCCGCTCTCGCAAGGCCGTTGAACCTTGCTTTGTACCAATCGCCCGACCTTGCAGCTTTGGCTGCATCCTACGGCGCGTAGCGGCCGGGGAAATCAACGAAGTGGCCTTTGCTGCGTGGTTGCGCGACCATATTCAATCCCGTTGACCGCGGCGGTCGCATCCGCATGATCGCACGTCTCCGGCGCTACTTTTCACCAGCGACACCTGTGATTCGGCTCAGAACAGAAAATACCGCTGCGCCATCGGCAATACCGTCGCCGCCTCGCAGGTCAGCAGCACGCCATCCGCACGCACCGCATAGGTCTGGGCGTCGACTTCCATCACCGGCGTGTAGTGGTTGTGAACCATGTGGCTCTTGCGTACGCCGCGGGTACCGCGCACCGCGCTCAGCGTCTTGGCAAGGCCATATTGCTGCCCAATGCCGTCGGCCAGGCCCGCCTGCGAGACGAAGGTCAGCGAGCCCTTGGCAATGGCGCCGCCGAAGGAGCCGAACATGGGCCGGTAATGTACCGGTTGCGGGGTCGGGATGCTGGCGTTCGGGTCGCCCATGGCGGCCAGTGCGATGGAGCCGCCCTTGACCACCAGTGCCGGCTTGACGCCGAAAAACGCCGGCTTCCAGACCACCAGGTCGGCCCATTTGCCGACTTCGATGGAACCGACCTCATGGGAGATGCCGTGGGCCAGTGCCGGGTTGATGGTGTACTTGGCCACGTAGCGCTTGACGCGGGTGTTGTCATGGTGTGCCGGGTCACCGGGCAACTTGCCGCGCTGCACCCGCATCTTGTGCGCGGTCTGCCAGGTGCGCAGGATCACCTCGCCGACCCGGCCCATGGCCTGGCTGTCGCTGCTCATCATGCTGATCGCACCCAGGTCGTGCAACACGTCTTCGGCCGCGATGGTCTCCTTGCGGATGCGGCTCTCGGCAAAGGCCAGATCTTCGGCGATGGATGCGTCCAGGTGGTGGCAGACCATCAGCATGTCGACATGTTCGTCGAGCGTGTTGACGGTATAGGGCATGGTGGGGTTCGTGCTTGACGGCAGAAAATTGTCATGCCCGACCACGCGCAGGATGTCAGGTGCGTGCCCGCCACCGGCGCCCTCCGTGTGAAACGCGCACAAGGTACGGCCCTTGGTGGCGGCGATGGTGTTCTCGACGAAACCCGATTCATTCAACGTGTCGGAATGGATCGCCACCTGCACGTCGGTTTCTTCCGCCACGTCCAGGCAATTACTGATCGCCGCCGGGGTAGTGCCCCAGTCCTCGTGCAGCTTCAGGCCAATAGCGCCGGCCTTGATCTGTTCGTGCAGCGCCAGGGGCAAGCTGGTATTGCCCTTGCCGAGAAATCCCAGGTTCATCGCAAACGCGTCGGCCGATTGCAGCATGCGCTCGATATGCCAGGCCCCCGGTGTGCACGTCGTGGCCAGCGTACCGGTGGCCGGGCCGGTGCCGCCGCCAAGCATGGTGGTGATGCCACTGACCAGCGCTTCGTCTATCTGCTGCGGGCAGATGAAGTGGATGTGCGAGTCGATACCACCGGCCGTGACGATATTGCCCTCGCAGCTGATGATCTCAGTGACCGGCCCGATGATGATGTCGACCCCGTCCTGCGTGTCGGGGTTGCCGGCCTTGCCGATGCCGACGATACGTCCGTCCTTGAGACCGATGTCGGCCTTGACGATGCCCCAGTGGTCGATGATCAGCGCGTTCGTCATCACGGTGTCGACCGCGCCCTGCGATCGGGCCCGCTGGCTCTGCGCCATGCCGTCGCGGATCGTCTTGCCGCCGCCGAACTTCACCTCTTCGCCATAACTGCCGGCACGCAAGGTGTGGTCGGCTTCGACCTCGACCAGCAGGTCGGTGTCGGCCAGACGCAGGCGGTCGCCGACGGTGGGGCCGAACATCTCGGCATAAGCACGTCGTGAAATGCTCGCCATGTTTACCTTCCTGCAGCCGAGGCGTCCAGCGGTCCGTTGATCTCGGCGCGAAACCCGTACACCGCACGCGCGCCGGCATAGTCCAGCAGTTCCACCGTGCGCTGTTGACCGGGCTCGAATCGCACGGCGGTTCCCGATGCAATGTTCAGCCGCATGCCGCGCGCTGCCTTGCGGTCAAACTCGAGCGCCGCATTGGTTTCGGCAAAGTGGTAGTGCGAGCCGACCTGGATCGGCCGGTCACCGGTGTTGCGTACCACCAGCGTGTGGGTGCGCCGGCCGGTGTTCAGAACATGGTCGCCTTCCAGCGCAAGCAGTTCCCCGGGGATCATGGCTTGCCACCGCGTGACAACCAAAGGGCGATGGCGAATGCAGCCGCGATCCCGACGAAGCCCCAGGTATCGCTGGCATGCCAGTGGTTGGCGCTGGGGATTCCGTGACCCTCATGGGCCAACACAGGTCCGGCCATGATCAGCAGCATGCCGGTCCGCAGGAGTCGTTTGGACAGTGTCTTCATGGGGCGGCTTTTAGACAATGGGTTGGTGAACGGTAACCAGCTTGCTGCCGTCCGGGAACGTGGCCTCGACCTGGATGTCCGGAATCATCTCCGCGATGCCGTCCATGACGTCGCTCCGGCTCAAGATGGTGCGCCCTTCGCTCATCAACTCGGCCACGGTTTTTCCGTCGCGAGCGCCTTCCATCACAGCAGCGCTGATAAGTGCCACCGCCTCCGGGTAGTTGAGCTTGAGTCCGCGCGCCTTGCGCCGTTCGGCGAGCAGCCCGGCGGTGAACAGCAGCAGCTTGTCTTTTTCGCGCGGGGTCAATTCCATGATTGTCTTGCTTGGCGGTGGGCGGTCGAAGCATTGTCACGCAAGTCGTGTGCCACCCGATTTCGTGCCTCATGGCTTTTTCACGGTGCGTCCGCGATGTTTTGGTGCGCGCGCCGATCACCATTGTTGTGCGGCGACTGCGCCGGCGCGGTGCAAGCGCTACACCGAAGCGTGATGTCCTGGCATTGCTTCTTAGAGGAGACGCTGCGTTGCGCGCCATGAATTTTTCTGGTGCGGCGCAGCATGTGGCACGCGCCTTGCGATGGGTGAAAGAACCCAATCCCGGGCTTTGCTCTTCAACGGAGAAACTCATGAATCGTCGGACACCGCTCAAACTCATTACCGCGTCCATCGCATTGGGCTTTGGACTCTTGGGCGCAGCCTACGCCCAGTCGGGCGACACCATCAAAGTCGGCATCCTGCACAGCCTGTCGGGCACGATGGCAATATCGGAGACGGTGCTCAAGGACACCGTGCTGATGGCGATCGACGAGATCAACGCCAAGGGTGGTGTGATGGGCAAGAAGCTGGAGCCCGTGGTCGTCGACCCGGCCTCCAACTGGCCACTGTTCGCCGAGAAGACCAAGCAGCTGCTGGGTCAGGACAAGGTGGCCGTGATCTTCGGCTGCTGGACCTCGGTGTCGCGCAAGTCGGTGCTGCCAGTGGTCGAAGAAATGAACGGCCTGTTGTTCTACCCCGTGCAGTACGAGGGTGAAGAGCTGTCCAAGAACGTGTTCTACACCGGTGCAGCGCCAAACCAGCAGGCGATTCCCGCCGTGGACTACCTGATGAGCAAGGACGGCGGCGCCGCCAAGCGCTGGGTGCTGCTGGGTACCGACTACGTGTATCCCCGCACGACCAACAAGATTCTGCGTGCTTATCTCAAGACCAAGGGTGTCAAGGACTCGGACATTGACGAGAAATACACCCCGTTCGGCCACAGCGACTACCAGACCATCGTTGCCGACATCAAGAAGTTCTCCGCCGGTGGCAAGACCGCCGTGGTGTCGACCATCAATGGCGACTCCAACGTGCCGTTCTACAAGGAGCTGGGCAATGCCGGACTCAAGGCCAAGGACGTACCGGTGGTGGCATTCTCGGTCGGTGAGGAAGAGTTGCGTGGCGTCGATACCAAGCCGCTGGTGGGCCACCTCGCTGCCTGGAACTACTTCATGTCGATCAAGAACCCGACCAATACGGCGTTCATCAAGAAGTGGTCCGAATATGCCAAGGCCAAGAGGATTCCGGGCCACATGGACAAGCCGCTGACCAACGACCCGATGGAAGCCACCTACATCGGCATCAACATGTGGAAGCAGGCCGTCGAGAAGGCCAAGTCCACCGATACCGACAAGGTGATCGCCGCCATGGCCGGCCAGACCTTCCCGGCACCCTCGGGCATCACGTCCAAGATGGACGAAAAGAACCACCATCTGCACAAGTCGGTGTTCATCGGCGAGATCAAGGCCGACGGCCAGTTCAACGTGGTCTGGAAGACGCCAGGCCCGGTCAAGGCCAAGCCATGGAGCCCGTTCATCGAAGGCAACGACAAGAAGCCTGACGAGCCGGCGAAAATGGAAGTGGCCAAGAAGTAAGGCCGCAGCCGGTCGGGTTGCGCCTCATGCCGTGTGGCGCCTGCATCGACCTGTCCGGTCGGGGCTGGCGCCGCCGGCTAGTGCCGTCCTGACCCGTGCCTCCACCGCTGCACGATTCTGTTGCAGCGCCCTTTCCTCTGGTTGATCGTATGGAAAGTACCCTCATGCTCGGGCGAATGTTGCAGGTTCTCGTGGTCGTTTTGCTGTGTGGCTCTACCGCCGCACATGCGCTGACGGCGCAAGAAGCGCTGGCCATCTCCGTTGGTGAAACCGATGAACGTATCGAGGCATTGAAACGTTCACTGGCCAACGCTGACGACCGGACCGTGGCGTTGCTGCAGGCCCTGTCCGACGAAGCCGTCAAGGTTGCGGGCGATAAGGTTTTCATCGTGCGCAACGACAAGGTCTTTGATGCGGTCGGCGGCATGGAAGTCCCGCTGCCGGACGGTTCGGAAGACACCATGGTCAATAACCGTCTTCGGGGCGAGCTCGACACCGCGTTGGCGTCGATCAAGCTGTTCGCGAAAGACGTCAAGGTGCGCGCCGCAGCCATGCGCACATTGCAGGGTGAAACCGACGAAACAAAATTGCCATTGATTGACAAGGCGCTGGCATCCGAAGCAGATGCCGGGCTGCGTGATCAGTTGGCGCAGGTGCGCGGCGCCATCCTGCTGGGCAGTGCCGACGTTGGCAAACGGCTCGATGCCGCGCGCTTGCTGGCGCAGGGCAAGAACCGCGACAGCAAGACGGTATTGCTGGATCGCCTGCGCGTTGAGCAAGACCCGCAAGTCAAGGCGGCTCTCCAAGCCAGCCTGGCACACGTGGAGGAACGCCTGGCCTGGGGCAATCGCCTGGGTGCCATGTTCAGCGGTATCAGTCTGGGGTCGATTCTGCTGCTGGTCGCGCTGGGGCTTGCCATTACCTATGGCCTGATGGGCGTCATCAACATGGCCCATGGCGAATTGATGATGGTGGGGGCGTATGCGACCTATGTCGTGCAAAGCCTGTTTCAAAAGTTTCTGCCCGGTGCCTTTGACTGGTACCTGGTCGCCGCCGTGCCTGTGTCCTTTCTGGCCGCGGCGCTTGTCGGTGCTGCACTCGAGCGCAGCGTGATTCGTTTTCTCTATGGTCGGCCGCTGGAAACGCTGCTTGCCACCTGGGGCATCAGCCTGATGCTGATGCAGCTGGCGCGCACCTTGTTCGGCGCGCAGAACGTCACGGTCGAGAACCCGAGCTGGATGAGTGGTGGTGTGCAGGTGCTGGGCAACCTGAGCCTGCCGTTCAACCGGATGGTGATCGTGGCCTTCGCATTTGCGGTGCTGGGGGCCGTGGCCTGGCTGATCGCGCGCACCCGGCTGGGCCTGTTCGTGCGTGGCGTCACACAGAACCGACCCATTGCTTCCTGCATGGGTGTGAATACGGCGCGCGTCGACACCTATGCATTTGCGCTGGGTTCCGGCATTGCCGGCCTGGCCGGTTGTGCGCTGAGCCAGATCGGCAACGTCGGCCCGGACCTGGGCCAGAGCTACATCGTCGACGCCTTCCTGGTCGTGGTGGTCGGTGGCGTGGGCCAGTTGGCTGGCACCGTCTATGCGGCGTTGGGGCTGGGCTTGCTCAACAAGTTCCTGGAGGGCTGGACCGGTGCCGTGCTGGCCAAGATTGCGGTGTTGCTGTTCATCATCATCTTCATCCAGAAGCGGCCGCAAGGCATCTTCGCGATGAAGGGTCGGAGTGCCGAAGCATGAAGGCCGACGTCACCCCTTGGCCGGTGCAGCTGCCGCAACGCAGTCCGCTGCTGACACGCGCTGGCTGGTCGAGTTTTGTCGTCGTGGCGTTGGTGGTCTGCGTGTTGGCGCCGGCGCTCAATCTGGTCGTGGCGCCTGGCAGCGCGCTGCACCTCAGCGACTATGCCGTGGCCTTGCTGGGCAAGATCATGTGTTACGCCATTCTGGCGCTCGCGATGGACCTGATCTGGGGCTACACCGGTATCCTGAGCCTGGGGCATGGACTGTTCTTTGCACTGGGTGGTTACGTCATGGGCATGTACCTGATGCGCCAGATCGGACGCGACGGCAACTACAAGAGTGATCTGCCCGACTTCATGGTTTTTCTGGACTGGAAGGAGTTACCCTGGCAGTGGGCGCTGAGCGACAGCTTTGTGGCAACGCTGTTGCTGGTCGTGCTGGTGCCGGGCCTGGTTGCCTTCGTGTTCGGATATTTCGCGTTCCGCTCGCGCATCAAGGGCGTGTATTTTTCCATCATCACGCAGGCGATGACGTTTGCCGCGATGTTGCTGTTCTTTCGCAACGAAACCGGTTTTGGCGGCAACAACGGCTTCACCGACTTCAAGCGCATCCTGGGCATTGCCGTGGCTACGCCGGGCATGCGCATGTTCCTGTTCGTGCTGACCGGCTGCACCTTGCTGGCGTTCTTCCTGCTCGGGCGCTGGCTGGTGCGGGCCAAGTTCGGCCGGGTGCTGCAGGCGATTCGCGATTCCGAGTCGCGGGTCATGTTTTGCGGCTATTCGCCGTTGGGCTACAAGCTGGCAATCTGGACCATATCGGCCATGATGTGTGGTGTCGCCGGTGCCTTGTACGTGCCGCAGGTCGGAATCATCAATCCCAGCGAAATGAGCCCGGCCAACTCGATCGAGATCGCGATCTGGGCAGCCGTCGGTGGCCGGGCCAGCCTGATCGGCCCCATCATCGGCGCCTTCGTCGTCAACGGTGCCAAGAGTTGGCTGACGGTGGCTTATCCCGAGTTCTGGTTGTATTTCCTGGGTGCCCTGTTCATTGCCGTGACCTTGTTCCTGCCCAACGGCATCGTCGGGCTGGCGCGCAGCTGGAAGCGGGGTGGCAAATGATGCGCATGAATCTGGTCCCCGCGATTGCCGATCGCAGCCCTTTGCGCGCTCTTCGGCGGGCAATGGGTGGCCGATTGCTGGCCAGGAGCGCACAATGACCCCTGACCTGCTCGAACAAGGTGCCCAACGCCGCGCGCGACTGGACGCCAGCGCCAGCAGCGGAAATACCGAATCCGGCGGCCGCCAGGCCGGCTTCTCGCGTATCGCCACGCCGGGTGAGGTCGACGTGACACATGGACGTATCCTGTACCTGGAGGACGTCAGCGTCAGCTTCGACGGCTTCAAGGCCATCAACAAGCTCTCGCTGGACATTGCACCGGGCGAGCTGCGCTGCATCATCGGGCCGAACGGGGCCGGCAAGACGACGATGATGGACATCATCACCGGCAAGACCCGGCCGGACGAAGGCACGGTATTTTTCGGCAGCACGATCGACCTGCTGCGTTACAACGAGCCACAGATCGCGCAGATGGGTATCGGGCGCAAGTTCCAGAAGCCGACCGTGTTCGAGCAGCTCACGGTGTTCGAGAATCTGGAGCTGGCACTGAAGACCGACAAACGGGTGCAGCCGTCGATGGTGTTCCGGCTCGACTCGGCCCAGGGCGACCAATTGGCGGAGCTGCTGCATACCATTCATTTGGCTGATTCAGTGACCCGCATGGCCGGTAATCTGAGCCACGGCCAGAAGCAGTGGCTGGAGATTGGCATGTTGCTGGTGCAGGAGCCGCGTCTGTTGCTGCTCGACGAACCGGTGGCCGGCATGACCGACGAGGAGACCGAACGCACGGCGGAACTTTTTCTCTCGCTCAAGGGCAAACATTCATTGATGGTGGTGGAGCACGACATCAGTTTCATCCGCACCATCTCAGAAATCGTCACCGTGTTGTGTGATGGATCGGTGCTGGCCCAGGGTACGCTGGACCAGGTGCAGGCCGATGAACGCGTGATCGAGGTGTACCTTGGCCGATGACCTGAACCTCGCGTTGCCGACGGCGCAACCCCTTGTCGGCGGTGGCCCACCGCCGGTGCTGGCCGTGCAGGGCGTCAACCAGTATTACGGAGGCTCCCACATCCTGCGCGGCGTCGACCTGCATGCGCAGTTGGGAAAGGTCACTGTGCTGCTGGGGCGCAACGGTGTCGGCAAGACTACCTTGCTCAAGTCGCTGATGGGTCTGGTTCCGATCCGCAGCGGCACGATCCGCTTCGACGGTCACGACATCTCGCGCGCGACACCATTTGCCCGGGCCCGTGCCGGCATCGGCTTCGTGCCGCAGGGCCGCGAGATCTTCGCGCGCCTGACTGTGGAGGAAAATCTGCGCATGGGTCTGGCGTATAAGAGTGCCGCAACGCCGATTGATCCCGAGTTGTACGAGCTGTTCCCGGTGCTCAAGCAGATGCTGGCACGCCGTGGCGGCGACCTGTCGGGCGGACAGCAGCAGCAACTGGCGATTGCGCGGGCATTGGCTGCCCGCCCCAAGCTGCTGATCCTGGACGAACCCACCGAAGGTATTCAGCCCAGCATCATCAAGGACATCGGCCGCGTCATCCGCATGCTGGCCGACCACGGCACGATGGCGATTGTGCTGGTCGAACAGTACTACGAGTTCGCGCAGGAGCTGGCCGACGACTACCTGGTGATGCAGCGCGGCCAGGTCATCGCCCGGGGCCCGGGGTCGGAAATGCAGGCCAAGGGAATTCGGGAGCTGGTGGCGATCTGACCCGCAGATGGCAACACCGGTTGCCAGTTTTCGGCGCTTTGCTGCGCTATCAGCGCGGGTCTTGTTAGGTGGACCAGATCCGCGGAGGCTGGCCCGTGCAGTGCCATGCCACGCGGCGCCATTCATCGCGAATCCGACGCAACAGCAACATTGCCGGCTCCACCATGGGTGACAACATGCGCACCAGCACGACATGGTCGTTCGGGCTGGTGGCACCGGCCAGCGCCCGGGCTGCATGCTCGTCGATGACGGCGCGCGCGCCGTCGAGCAGTTGTTGCACGCGCGGGCGTTGCAGCTTGTCGCCGCTGCACAGAAAGATCGACGCCACGCAGCGCTGACCCGCCAGACCCAGCGGACCGTCCATCAACCGCACGTCATGCGCGTCGATGCGACCGCGTTCGCGCCACCGGTCCTTCAGTTCGATATGTTGCAGCAGGTTGCCGGTATTGAACGGCTGGTGGGCTGCGGGCAGACCCAGTGCGGTGAGGTCCCAGCCCATCAGTTCTGCGCCCGGGGCCAGATCCATCTCGAGGCGGTTTTCGGCCAGGCATCCGCTGTAGCAAATCGCCTCCAGCGGTAGCCACTCCAGCCGTGCGCCAGGGGAAAGCCGGATCCGGGTGTGCTGCAGCGCCGGCGCACCCTCGCTGCGATAGAAGCGGGTCGCGCCTGGCGTCGTTACCAGACCGTGGGCGCCAGTGTCTGCGGATATCTGGACCTCCAGCGTGTCACCCCCTACCAGCCCGCCCGGTGGGTGTACCAGAACGTTGTGGCAGATCGCGTCGCCTTCCGGGTACAGACTCTGCAGAATCCGCAGCGGCCCCTTGTGGATGTACCGGGCCACGGTCCGGGCCGATTCGACGGAGTAGGCGAGGTCGAGCTTGGCGTGCCAGGGCATGGCAGCAGTGTAGTGGGCGCTTCATGCGAAACTCCGATGCAAGAACCCCGCGCTTCGTGCATCCCTGCAACCGGTTTCCCACCGCAGAGGAATCAAAGTTTGAACCAGTCTCCCGATCCGATGCCCGCCGCGGAATATTCCCCTGGCCTGCGCGTACGTGCATTCACCTGCCAGTGCGGCAGTCCGGTCTTTTTCCGCAACAGCACCTGCCTGGCTTGTGGTACGGCGCTCGGATACGAGCCGGCACAGGCAGGGATGCTGTCGCTGTCGCCGACCGACGAGCCCGATGTCTGGGTACCGTGGCAGAGCGCGGGACCGCGCTACAAGTGTTGTGTCAATCGGCTCACACCAGCGGCCTGCAACTGGCTGGTGCCGGTCGATGAGGTCGGGCCTCAGGCCGGCTTGTGCCGCGCT
Organism: Burkholderiaceae bacterium; assembly: GCA_039934375.1. Classification (GTDB taxonomy): domain Bacteria; phylum Pseudomonadota; class Gammaproteobacteria; order Burkholderiales; family Burkholderiaceae_C; genus CAISIP01. The sequence continues at coordinate 22,735 of JBDTMH010000017.1, forward strand.
TGCCGACTCAATCGCACCATCCCGGACCTGAGCGATACGCAGCATCCGGACAACGGCGAGTTGTGGGCGCGCATCGAAATCGCGAAGCGCCGGCTGGTATCGGCCTTGCTGGTGATGGGACTGCCAGTGGCCTCGCGGGAGACCGAAGACACGGAGCAAGGGCTGATGTTCGACTTCCTGCGTGCGCCCGTGGGGGGGCCGCCAGTGATGACGGGACATGACCATGGGCTGATCACGCTGAACATCATCGAGGCCGACGACGTGCATCGCGAGCGTGCGCGCACCAACATGAACGAGCCATACCGTACCGTGTTGGGCCATCTGCGCCACGAGGTCGGCCACTATTACTGGAACAGGCTGGTACTGGATACGCCGTGGCTGGAACGCTTCAGGGAGCTGTTTGGTGACGAAACACAGGACTATTCGGCTAGCCTGAAGCGGTATTACGACAATGGGCCACCGGCGCAATGGGAACTCGGTTACGTCAGCGCCTATGCCACCTCACACCCATGGGAAGACTGGGCGGAGTGCTGGGCCCACTACATGCACATGAGCGACATGGTCGACACGGCCAGCAGTTTCGGTTTGTCGCTGGACGAGACGCGGCTGGAGTTCAAGCCGTTCACGCACGACGTGTTGTATCAGGCCGAACATCCGGGTGGCGACAAGTACCTGGCATTCGTCAACCACTGGGCCGAACTGGCGATGCTGATGAACGGCATGGCACGTGCGATGGGGCAACCCGACCTTTACCCGTTCGTGCTGGCACACCAGGTGATTGCCAAGCTGCATTTCATCCATCTGGTGGTCCATGGTGAGCGGCACCGTATGGATGGTTATGTGCCTCCTCAGCAACTGCAGGGGCAAGTGCAAGGGCAGGGCCAAGTGCAGGGGCAGGGCGCCTGAGCCGCAACGGTAGCGTTGCCGAGGCGCGCCGCGCCCGCAGTGCTACAGCATTTCGGGCGAAAGGACGGCGGTGACGACCGTTTGCTGACGGCCATCGCGTTCGCGCGTGCGCAACCACCAGACCATGCCCTTGCGCACCGGGCAGGCCGGATGCTCGAGCGGCAGTAACCGCGCGATGGTGTGGCCCAGCGTCGGTTGGTGGCCGATGATCAGCACCGCGCTCTTGGCATCTGGCCATTGGGCCGTTTCCAGCAATTGGTCGCTGGACATGTCGGGCGCCAGTTCCGGGCGCACCTTGTATTTGCGGCCCAGTGCCAGCGCCGTCTGCTCGCAGCGCCGCGCCGGGCTGCACAGGATGCGCGTGCCTTCCGGCAGCTGGCGGTCGAGCCAACCAGCCACGCGTGCCGCCTGCTTGACGCCCCGTGGCGTCAGCACCCGGTCCAGGTCGTCGATACGTTCGTCACCGTCTTGCGCGTCGGCATGGCGCCACAATATCAAGTCCATCTGATCTCCTTGCGCGAGGTCGCCGCATAACGTGCCATCAGGGCGTCCTGCATGCCGGCTCCGCCTTCTCCAACCCGCTGGTAATGGCCATCCGCTGACAACAGCCAGGCGTCGCGCTGGTCGTGCAAAGCGGCCACCAGGCATTCGTCGATGATGCGCTGGCGAAGTTGCGGATCCGTGATCGGCCAGGCAATTTCGATCCGGCGCAACATGTTGCGGTTCATCCAGTCGGCGCTGGACAGGTACAGCTGCTCCTTTCCGGCAGCGCGGAAGTAGTAGACGCGCGAATGTTCCAGGAAGCGCCCGATGATCGAGCGGACCCGGATATTGTTGGTGCGACCGGGCAATTCCGGCGGCAGCATGCAGGCGCCGCGCACGATCAGGTCGATCCGTGCGCCGCGTTGTCCGGCCCGCACCAGTGCCGCCGTCAAAGCCTCGTCGGTCAGCGCATTCATCTTGAGCACGATGCGGGCGTCCTCGCCACGGGCTGCGGCTTCACCGACGGCGTCGATGCGCGCGATGAACCTGCGCTGCAGGTGAAACGGCGCGACCCAGACATGGTGCAGCTGCGGCAACCGGCTCTGACTGGCCAGGTGCAGAAACACATGCTCGATGTCCGACGTCAGCCGCGGGTTTGCGCTCAGATGCCCGATGTCGGTATACAGCGCGGCGGTGCGCACGTTGTAGTTGCCGGTCGACAGGTGGACATAACGCACCAGCTTGCGGCCCTCCCGGCGGGTGATCAGCAACATCTTGGCATGGGTCTTGAGCCCGACCACGCCATAGACCACCTGTGCGCCGATCGCCTCCAGCCGCTCGGCCCAGTTGATGTTGGCCTCCTCGTCAAAGCGGGCCTTGAGTTCGACCACGACTGTGACCTCCTTGCCGCGGCGCACCGCCTCGCACAGCAGGTTCATCAGCAACGGGTCAGGGCCGGATCGGTAGATAGTCTGCTTGATGGCCAGCACCTGCGGATCGTCGATGGACTGGCGCAGGAATTCCGTGACCAGGCTGAAACTCTCATAGGGGTGGTGCAGCAGGATGTCGCCCTGGCGCAATCGCTCGAACACCGACTGGTTGCCCAGTGCCTGCGCCGAGTCGCGTGCGGTATAGGGTGCAAACTGCAGACGCGGGGCGTCGATCAGGTCGATCAGCTGCTGCAAGCGCACGAGGTTCACGGGTCCCTGTACCCGGTACAAGGCCTGTCTGGGCAGATTGAACTGCTTCAGCAGAAAATCGGCCAGATAGTCGGAGCAGGCCGCGGCCACTTCCAGCCGCACGGCCTGGCCGAAGTGGCGTTGTTGCAGGCCCAGTCGCATGGCCGTGCGCAGGTTGCGCACCTCGTCTTCGTCCACGGCCAGGTCGGAATGGCGGGTCACACGGAACTGGGAGAACTGGCCAACGTCCCGGCCTGGAAACAGGCTGTGCAGATGGGCCCGGATGACGCTGGACAGCGACACGAATACCGCCCTGTCGCCTGCCACCTTGTCGGGCATGCGGATCAGGCGCGGCAGTACCCGCGGCACCTTGACGATGGCAATCTCGTTCTCGCGCCCAAACGCGTCCTTGCCACCGAGCCGCACGATGAAGTTCAGCGTCTTGTTGGCCACCTGCGGGAACGGGTGCGACGGGTCCAGGCTGACCGGAATCAGCAGCGGGCGAACCTCGCGCTCGAAGTGCCGGTGCACCCAGCGCGTCTGCGCGGGAGTACGGTCGCTGAAACCGACGATATCGATACCTTCGCGACCGAATGCCGGCATGAAGGCGTCGTTGTACAAGGCATATTGCCGGTCGACCAGGGTGTGCGCCGCCAGCGCCAGCGCCTCGAAGGACTGCGTGGTGTAGACGCCCTTGCGCACCCCGTTTTGCCAGGCCTGCAGATGCTCGGCCATACGCACCTCGAAGAACTCGTCCAGGTTGGACGAGACGATGCACAGGTATCGCAGCCGTTCGAGCAGCGGCACGTCCGGCCTGTGGGCCCAGTCCAGCACCCGCTCGTTGAATGCCAGGATGCTGTGATCACGGTCGAGAAATGGAACCGCACGGGCCGCCAGGGAGGCGCTGCGCTGGGCCTTGGATGTCATGGGCGATGGTCTCGAAAGTCGTTCAATGATTGGACGCAATGATGACACCAGCGTGACATTCGTCCGGGGCGTGCGCCTCCATGTGCGGCTGCGTGCACCTTAGCGCAGGCCGTGGTGCCCAAGTTTGTGGGCCAGTTCGACCGCTGAGTCGACCGCCATCTTCTCGAAGATGTTGGCGCGATGGAATTCGACCGTGCGCTGGGTGATGCCCAGATGCTCGGCGATGGTCTTGTTGTAGTGGCCCAGGATCAGTTCGTCCAGCACCTGGAGTTCGCGCGGACTCAGACTGGCCAGCGCCTGGCGCAGCCGCTGCTGGTCGGCCGACGCGTCGACCTGTGTCTGGGCGGCCACCAGGGCCTGCTCGACCTTGTCGACCAGCACGTTGTTCTGGAACGGCTTCTCCAGAAAATCCCAGGCACCGTTCTTGACGGCGGTAACGGCCATGCTGACGTCGCCATGCCCGGTCAGGAACAGCACCGGCCAGGGACAGGCCAGCTGCTTGAGTTTCTCGAACGTGGCCAGGCCCGACAACGGCGCCATGCGGATATCCAGCAACACGACGGCATGTCCCCATTGCGGCAGCAGCGCCTGCGCCATGGTCAGGAAGACATCGCCACCGGCCCAGGCCGAGACCTGGTGACCACGTGAGTCGAACAGCCAGCACAAGGCGTCGCGAAAGTCGGGATCGTCGTCGACGACATGAATCTGCGCAGTCATGGCTGTGGTTCCATCACGCTGTGAGTAGGTTGTTGCGCAGCTGCGAGGCCAGCGCCCGTCAGGGCCAGCCACATCGTGAAGCAGGCACCGCCAAGCTGCGGATCCCGCGCCAGCTCGATGCGCCCATGGTGAGCCTCGACCACTGAGCGGCAGATCGCCAGGCCCATGCCCATGCCGGCACCATCCTGGCGGGCGCTGTAGAACGCGGTGAACACCTGATCGACCTGGTCTGGAGGTACGCCCGGACCACTGTCGGCCACCGCAATGCCGGCCATCGAAGGCAGCATCGGCATCGTGATGCGCATACGCGCTGGCTCGGTTCCACGGGTGGCCCAGTGCTGTGCGTTGGCCAGCAGGTTCAGCAGCGCGTGTTCGAGCAGCAATGCGTCGGCTTCAATCCAGACCGGATCTGCCGGCAGCGCCACCTCGAGCAACACGTCGGTGCTCTGCGGCCGCTGGCGCAGAATCTGCTGCACCAGGGCCGCCAGGTCGACCCGCTGGCGGGTCAGTTCGCGGCGTCGCGCGAAGGCGTTGACGCGCTGGATGATGCGGCCGGACTTTTCGGCCAGGCGCACCATGCGTTCGGTGACCGCGGCTGCCTCGTCCAGCGTGATCTGGCCGCTGCGCAGCCGGTTGCGCAGTCCGGTGGCAAAACCGCTGAGTGCGCCCAGCGGCTGGTTCAGTTCATGGGCCAGCGTGGAGGCGACCTCGCCGATCACCACCAGCCGTCCGGATGCCTCCAGCCGTTCTTGCTTGCGTTTGGCCATGCGATCGGCCTGCTTGCGCTCGCTGATGTCGAGCACGGAACTCATCCAACCCAGTTGCTGACCCTGCGGCCCGTTCAGAGGGGCCTCGTGGACCAGTACGTCGACCAGGTGGCCGTCTTGGTGCTGGAATTGCAGTTCGACGCCGGCATGTTCCGCAGTGCGGGCGATCAGCCGCTCGGTCACCGGTTGCGGATTTTCGGCCAGGCCCTTGGACCAGTACGGCAGCGGCGGTGAGCGTCCGACCAGTTCCTGCGGCGCAAAGCCGACGATGCGGCAAAAGGCCTGGTTCACGTACAGGATGCGGCCTTGCAGGTCCCACGCGCGCAGCCCGACGGTCAGCGAGTTCTCCATCGCCCGGCGCAGTGCCACCTGCGACTGCAGCATGGCCTCGACGCGCTGGCGTTTGACGAAGTCGCGCCGCAAGGCCACCAGGCTTGCCAGCATGCCGAGCAGGAACAGCAGTGCCACGCCGAAGAATGCGCGCGGAACACTGGCCGGGCGTGTCCCCACCGGCGTGACCCGGATCGACAGGTCGGTGCCGGCCAGGTTCATCTGCGCGCGGTAACTGATCGCGTCGGTTGCAAGCGCGCGTCCATCCTGTTGGTTGTCCATCAGCCGCAGGTCGTGGGCCTGGCGGAACCAGTTCGGAACCAGCCGCTCGATGGCGGTCGACAGCGAGAGGGCTGCGAGATAGTTGCCGACGAACTCGCCGCCCTCGAATGCCGGAACGGCCAGCCAGACCACATCGCCGTCGCTGCCATCGGCCTTGCGCATCGGCCCGGCATAGCTGGGACGGCGCAGGTTGCGTGCGATATCGCGCATTTCAATCAGCGCCGCCGCATTTTCGGCACTGGCAGCGGCGTCGGTGCTCAGGCGCGTCAGATCAGTTTGCAGCGCCTTCGGCCCTTGCGCGTCGAGCCAGCCTCGGGCCAGGATCACGCCGGGCTCGGACCACAGCAGTCCGCCGTGGATCTGCTGTCGTGTGGCGTTGACGTCTTCGGTGTCACGCAAGCGCCGCGCCTGCGACCGCAGGTCGTCCTCCAGCCGACGGAAATGAAACGCAATGCTCTGCTCCAGCCATTGCGCGTCCGCCATGTTCTGGCGCGCCTCTTCCTCGGCCTCGAAGTTCTGCAGGTACAGCACCAGCGCCACGACCGACGCGACCAGCAGGGCCAGGAAGCCCAGCAACCATAATTGCGCGCGCAGGCTGCGACCGGGTTGCGACGCATCGGCATTGGCCAGCGCGGCAAAGTCGAACGCAGTTTCACCGGGTGCGGGTTTCATGGGAGTGCGGGTTGCAACAATGGCCTCTAGGATAACGACGATGTGGCGCGTTTACCGTGATCGGCTTGGCAAGGCAGCTTGGAGCATGCTGCTGGCGTGCCTGCTGGTGTTGCCGCTGTCGCTGCGCGCCGACGTGCTGATACGTTTCTCGCATGTGGTCGCGCGAGACACGCCCAAGGGACTGGCGGTCGAACGGTTCAAAAATTTGGTCGAGCAACGCTCCGGTGGTCGCATCCGGGTGATGGTTTACCCGGATGCGCGCCTGTACGGCGACCTGGACGAAATGGAGGCGCTTCGCCTGGGCGCAGTGGAGATGCTGGCGCCGTCGTTGTCCAAGTTCGGGCCGATCGGTTTCCCTGAGTTCGAACTGTTCGATCTGCCTTTTTTGTTCGAGCGCATCACCGATGTGCATCGCATCACCCAGGGCGATGTGGGTCGGCGCCTGCTCGATTCGTTGTCACGCCAGGGATTGGTCGGGCTGGGCTACTTCGACAATGGCTTCAAGCAGATGAGCGCCAACCGGCCCTTGCGCGAGCCGGCCGACTTCCGGGGCCTGCGCATGCGGGTACAGGCGTCGCGCGTCATTGCCGCGCAGTTCCGGGCCCTGGGCGCGCGTCCGGTGGTGCTGGCGTTCAGCGAGACCCGGCGGGCGCTGGCCGCGGGTGTGGTTGACGGTACCGAGAACCCGGTGTCGAACTTCTGGACGCAGCGCATGAACGACGTGCAAACCGACCTGAGTCTGACCCACCATGCCTATCTGGGTTATGCGGTTGTCGCCAGTCAGCGTTTCTGGAACAGCCTGTTGCCGGACGACCGGGCAGTGGTGACGCAGGCGATGCAGGAGGCGCTGGCTTATGGCAACGCCATCGCCGACGCCGAAAACGAAGGCGCGCTGCAGGCCTTGCGCAAGGCCGGCACGACGCGGGTCCACCTGCTCACGCCGCGCCAACGTGCCGAACTGCGCGCGACTGTGCAACCGGTCTACGACCAGTTGTCGGACCGGATTGGCCGGCAATGGTTGCAGGACGTGCAGCAGGCGCTCGGACGCTAAGTTTGTCACCAGGCCGACAAACCAAGGGTAATCCCTACTGTTGAACGCCACAGTTGGCAGCGCGCGCTGCAAAACCTATCGTTAAGGTATCCCACAGGATTCCGTAACTTGCATAGGAGACAGCAATGAAACTCAAAATGATTCTGGCCGCAGCGCTGGTGTCGCTGGGTCTGGGCGCGCAGGCGCAACAACCCATCGTGATCAAGCTCAGCCACGTGGTGGCCGACGCCACACCCAAGGGCCAGGCATCGATCAAGTTCAAGGAACTGGCCGAGAAGGCCCTGCCCGGCAAGGTGCAGGTGCAGGTGTTCCCGAACAGTCAGCTGTTCGGTGATGGCAAGGAGATGGAAGCACTGGCGCTGGGCGACGTGCAGATCATCATCCCGTCGCTGGCCAAGTTCGGCAAATACACGCCCAAACTGCAGCTCTTTGACCTGCCGTTCCTGTTCGATGACCTGGCCGCGGTGGACCGCTTCCAGGCCAGTAAAGACGGTCAGGCGCTGCTCAAGTCGATGGAGAAGAAGAACATTCTCGGCCTGGGTTACCTGCACAACGGCATGAAGCAGTTGTCGGCCAACAAGCCGCTCAACACGCCGGCGGATGCCAAGGGCCTGAAGTTCCGCATCCAGAGCTCGGACGTGCTCGAGGAGCAGTTCAAGGCCGTCGGTGGCAATCCGCAGAAGCTGGCGTTCGCCGAGGTTTACCAGGCCTTGCAGACCGGCGTCGTCGATGGCACCGAGAACCCGTGGTCGAACATCTACAGCAAGAAGTTCCATGAAGTGCAAGGCTTCATCATGGACAGCAACCATGGCATTCTGGACTACATGGTCATCACCAACGCGAAATGGTGGAACGGCCTGCCGGCCGACGTGCGCACGAAGCTCAATGGCGCCATGCAGGAAGCCATCAAGTACGGCAACAAGATCGCCGAGGAAGAGGGCAACGACTACCGTGCCAAGGTGATCGCCGACAACAAGGCCAAGGTGCTGCCGATGAGCAAGGAAAACCTGCAGGCCTGGCGCACTGCGATGAAGCCGGTGTGGAAGAAGTTCGAAGGTGAAATCGGCGCCGACCTTATCAAGGCCGCTGAAAAGTCCAACACCAGCAAGTAAACAGGCCCCGACGCACGCTGCGCAGGTCGTGTCACTACCCCGGCTAGCCCGGGGTTTTTCTTGGAGACCATCATGAAAATGCTGGACCGGCTGGAAGAGTGGATCATCTCACTGATGCTGTTTGCCATGACGGCACTCGCATTCATGCAGGTGGTCCGGCGTTATGTGTTCAACACCGGCTTTTCCTGGACGCTGGAGCTGACCGGCGTTTTCTTCGCCATCATGATATTCGTCGGTATCTCGTATGGCGTGCGCGTGGGTTCGCACATCGGCGTGGACGCGTTGGTCAACCTGCTCGGGCCGCAGGCGCGGCGCGCAGTCTCCATCCTCGCGGTGGCGCTGTGCCTGGTCTATGTGGGCTTCATCCTGTATGGGTCGAGCATCTATGTCAGCAAGATGCGCGAGGTGGGCGTCGAGTTCGACGACATGCCGATCGAGCGCTGGAAGGTACTGATCGTTCTTCCGATCGGTTATGCGCTGGTCGGTTTTCGATTTTTGCAAATCATCTTCAACCTGATCACGGGCAAGACCGACAGCCTGCACCTGGCCGATGAAGCGGCCGATGCGATGAAACTCAAGCAGGATACCGAATAATGAATACCGTTGTCCTGTTCGTCTGCCTGTTCGCGTTCATGGCCATCGGCATGCCGGTGGCAATCAGCCTGGGCCTGGCCAGTTTGCTGACCATCGCGTTTTTCTCGCAGGACTCGCTCGCATCGATGTCGATCAAGCTGTTCGAGACCAGCGAACACTACACGTTGATGGCGATCCCGTTCTTCGTGCTGGCCGGCAACCTGATGTCCACCGGTGGCGTGGCCAAACGCATGGTGCGGTTTGCCATCGCCGCGGTCGGTCACCTGCGTGGCGGCCTGGCGATCGCGTCCATCCTGGCGTGCATGTTGTTTGCCGCAGTTTCGGGATCGAGCCCGGCCACCGTGGTGGCGATCGGCTCCATCGTGATCGCCGGCATGGTCAAGAACGGCTACACCAAGGAATTCGCTGCCGGCGTGATCTGCAATGCCGGCACTCTGGGCATCCTGATTCCGCCGTCCATCGTGATGGTGGTTTATGCCGCCGTGACCGAGGTATCGGTGGGACGCATGTTCATGGCCGGCGTCATCCCAGGCATCCTGCTCGGCCTGATGCTGATGCTGGCCGTGTGGTGGCGTGCTGGCAAGCTGCAGATCACGCCCCCGCCGAAGGCCAGTGGCGGCGAGGTGCTGCGCGCGTTTCGTGACTCCATGTGGGGGCTGGCGCTGCTGGTCATCATCATGGGCGGTATCTACGGCGGCGTTTTCACGCCCACCGAGGCGGCTGCGGTGTCCGCGGTCTATGCGCTGGTGGTAGCGGTGTGGATTTACCGCGATCTGCGTTTGCGCGATCTGCCCGAGGTGTTCCTGGAGTCGGCCAAGACCACGGTGATGATCATGTTCATCGTCGCCAACGCACTGCTGTTCGCCCATGTGCTGACGACGGAACGGATTCCGCAAGTGATCGCCGAGCAGATCATGGCCGTGGGCATGTCACCATGGATGTTCCTGCTGGTGGTCAACGTCATCTTGCTGATTGCCGGTAACTTCATGGAGCCCACCGGCATCATCCTGATCCTGGCGCCGATCCTGTTCCCGATTGCCACCCACCTGGGCATCGACCCGATCCACCTGGGTGTAATCATGGTGGTGAACATGGAAATCGGCATGGTGACGCCGCCCGTCGGATTGAATCTGTTTGTCACCAGCGGCGTGACCGGCATGAACCTGGTGCAAGTCACCAAGGCCGCGCTGCCGTGGCTGATGGTGCTGCTGGTGTTCCTTGTGATCATCACCTACGTGCCGCAGATCAGCCTGGCACTCCCGAACGCGGTGTTCGGCAAAGGCTAGCCTTTTCTCCGAACGACTGGCCACAACTGCGTCAACGCATGGGTCAACACCTCTTCGGCCGGGGGTGGGTCGGCGGATACACCGGTCAACACGGGTTGTCCGCCGGCGTCGGTCGCGCGCCAGGCGTCGGGATGGGCCGGCGCCTGCGCGGCGAGCGCAAAGAGCGCCTTGAATGGCATCTGGTTGCTCTTGACGGCAAAGCCCGCACCACGCCACAGGCTTGCGCACAGTTCGGCGGCTTGCACAAAACCCGCCGCCCAGGGGAAAACCGCCTCGCCGGTTGGAAATACATCGGGAAGATGGTCCGGATCGTGGGTGAGCACCAGGCCGTTCGAATGGTTGTACAACTGCATCAGATCGCCGAGCACGGTGTTCATGGTCTGCAGTGTCGGCGGCTTGGACTTGTTGCTCTGCGCCGCCTGCAGCATTTCCATCAGTGGCGTCATCCAGAGGTTGGGCATCACCATACCGGGTGACCATGCAATGCCGGTCAGGTAACCGCGCAACCGGGGCATGTCGGGAAACCATTGGCGCAGGCGCTTTTCCTGCGCGGCGGACAGCGGAGTCCCGGCATCCAACATTGTGGCTGGCGCCATGGAACGTGCACCCGACGGCCGACCCGGCTTTTTCGCTGTCGCCTTTGCCTTTGCACTCGGTCTCGGTTTTGACTTCGGCAGATGCAGACCCTGCAGCCAGGCCAGAGCCCCGCAGCGCACCCACACCCGGCGCATCGTGCCGCGGTATTCGTAGGCATGCTCTGCGCCACCAATAGCCATGCCAGGCCCGTCGCCCATGGGTGGTGCATCCAATACCTCGGGCACCAAGGCGGCAACCATGGCGGGCGCATCCGCGTGGGCCGCCCGAAGCGTTGCCTCGGCCGCCGCGATATTGCCCAACATGAACTGCGCCAACGCGCGCTGGTGGTCGGCCGGTGGTCGGTCGCCCGGGTACCGATCCAGCCACGCCAAGGCTTCATCCGGATGGCCCGATTCAAGCGCGCCAGCGATTACCGGTTCGCGCCATCCATGGTTGTCGTGGGGATTGAGCGCGAGGGACCAGCGCATCCACGCGTCTGCCGAGGTCGCATCTCGCGCCTCAAGCGCAAGCCTGATTGCCTGCGCGATCACCCGCAGAAATGGCCGGCTCTCCAACATGGCCCACACCAGCTGCGCGGGTGTGTCCCCCACCACCGCGCGGCAGACCGCCACCGCGTGCGCTGCCAGCGCGCGCGCGCCGGACAACAGCGCCTGCGCATCCGAGTTGTCCACCATCTCGCGCGCGGCCAGCAACAGATCGTCTTGCACCTGCACGCTGAGCCATGCGTCCGGATGTTTGCGCAAAAAAGCCATCGCGGCCTGTGGGTCATCCAGGATCGAATCCGCGTCGGCCTCCAGATCGGTCAGCATGGGAGTGCCTACCGGAAATGCTTTGCGCCAGCGCTTTTCGATGCTCTGCAAGGCCTTGCTGGCGCGCAGGTGCAGCACCGGCTCGGTCTGACCGTCCAGCGGCGGCAATCGGTCGACGATGTATAGACCGCAGCAATGTGCAGAGTCCAGCGTGATCGGCGCCGAACGCAGCAGGTCGAGCCAGGATTGCTCTTCGTCGTCGAGTATTTCGTCGCCCGCTTGTAGCTCCGCGACAGCCGCGAGTCCCTTGTGGCCGAGGTCCATCAGCACCTGCGCCAGATCGGGTAGACCGAGCTTGCGCGCCCGTGTTGCCAGCAAGGGCGCACGGGCCCGCGCATCCTGATCACGGCCTTCGCTGAGCAGGGTCAGCATTTCCAGGTGCAACAGCTGCGGGTCGTTGGGGTTCAAACGCTGGGCTTCGTGAAACAGCGGCCATGCCTGGGCATACTCTCCGCGATCGGTCAACATGACGACCCGCCGACAACGCGCCGAGGTAGCCAAATCCTTGTCTGCGCACTGGCTGACCAGCTGCGCCACCCGTTCGCGCCGCGATTCCTGGCCCAGGCTGAGCAAGGTGTCCATCAACACTTCGAACGCATCGCCATGGCGCGCGTCCAGACCGACGGGTTCCAGAAACAAGGGCTCCAGCAGCGCCGCCACGCGTGCGTCGCCATGTTCGTCCCGCATCGCCATCGCCGCAATCGCGAGCGCCGCCGGTGGCACCTGGCGCAACGCAGCCGCGCCCAATTGCTCCGGCGCCATCGTGCCAATGACCAACCCCAGTGCATGTTCGGCATTGAGCACCGGCGGCATATCGGCCATGTCGGCGCAGCACTGCTTGAACTTGCGCCCCGAGCCGCAATAACAGCGGTCGTTGCGTTCGATCTTGGGCAGCGACCGGGGCCGCCAGCGGTTGTTCGGCATCGGCACGTCACGCCAGAAATGGCGCGCCATGGTGATGAACATGCGACGCGCATCATCGACCTCGCCCGAGGGCCCCGGCACACCCATCGCGGATTCAAGCGTTGCAACGAACCACGCAGAAAAGGACGACAAGGGCTCGCCACCGATGACACGGCCAATGGCCTCGTCAAGCATGCTGGCCAGCGCCTGTTGCATCGGAGGTGGAGATGGGATGGTGGTTGACATCTGTGATGGATCCGGTATGCGCTGCCCGGTGTCACCGGCCGTCAAGCACCAACGGCGTGGCGCTACGATCCGAGAGTGGCAACAAGCGTGAAGTTTATTGCGTGAGTTTAGCGGTCACCAATGCATCGGGCACGGCCACCCGCATACGGCACTTTGCGGCGCGTCTGCCTCGGTAGAACCGGTCGGTCAGCGCGACCCAGGCACGGCGCCGTCAGCCACGCAGGTGACAGGCCACCCAGTGACCGTCGCCACTTTGTTTCAGCAGCGGCTTCTCGGTGCTGCACAGAGGGTGCTGCGCAATCGGGCAACGGGTGTGGAAATGGCATCCGGTCGGTGGATGGATGGGACTGGGTACGTCGCCTTGCAGCATGATGCGCTTGCGCTTGCGCTTGACGGTCGGATCCGGAATCGGAACCGCCGACAGCAGGGCCTCGGTATACGGGTGCAGGGGATTGCTGTAAAGCGCGCGCGCGGGCGCGATCTCAACGATGCGTCCCAGGTACATCACGGCAACCCGGTTGCTGATGTGTTCGACCACAGACAGATCATGCGCGATGAAGATGTAGGTCAGGCCAAGCTGTTGCTGCAGGTCTTCGAGCAGGTTGATGACCTGGGCCTGGATCGACACATCGAGTGCCGACACCGCCTCGTCGCAGACGATCAGCTTGGGTTTCACCGCCAGCGCGCGCGCGATGCCGATGCGCTGGCGCTGTCCACCCGAGAACTCGTGCGGGTAGCGGCGCATGTGGTCGGCAGACAGCCCGACGGTTTCGAGCAGCGAGACGATGCGGTCCTCGTATTCGTGTGTGCTCTTGGTGAGTTTGTGGATCGTCAGCGCCTCGCCGACGATGGCACCCACCGTCATGCGCGGGTTCAGCGACGCGTACGGATCCTGGAAGATGATCTGCATGTCGCGCGCCAGCGCGCGCAGTTCTTCCTTGCCCGCCGCAGTGACGCTTTTGCCTTCGAACGTGACCTCGCCGCTGGTGGGCTCAATCAGGCGCAGGATGCAGCGTCCGGTGGTGCTTTTGCCGCAACCCGATTCGCCGACCAGGCCCAGCGTCTCCCCGGCAGCAATCTCGAAACTGACGCCGTCGACCGCATGCACCTTGTCGACGACGCGGCCAAACAGGCCACCCTTGATCGGAAAATACTTGACCAGATTCTCGACCTTGAGCAGCGGTGCGGCGCTCATCGGAGTACCTCCGCGCTGCGCGCTGCGGGATTCGCCTTGGGAACGGCCCGGCGGCTCAT
>JBDTMH010000018.1:0-36320 GCA_039934375.1 Burkholderiaceae bacterium
ACCAAGCAGCCCTAACTGCGGAGCCAGTGCCGGGGTCAAGGCTCGTCACCTTATTGCATGCAGGCCGCGACTTCAGACCTGGTCCAGCCTCAACGCGGTTCTTGCAACCGCTGACGTCACAGCCCTCGGAATCACTGCCCCGGCCATCCTTGGCCTGCGCCGACGTTTCGCAGGCGCAAGCAGGCAATCGTCAAAGGTAATTGTTAAGGTCCCACATCGAGGACGGCGGAATAGTCAGTTGCGGATAGTCACGTTGATGCTGCGACTCGAGACCCACCAGTGCGAGAGTGACCTGGGCCGGAAAACCTTCGCGCCCGCCGCCACGCGTGTCGCGCAGGAGTTGATGAATCAACCGGTTGAATTCGGGCTGGCCCCATTGCTCGGCGATCTTCCTGCCGATATGCGGAAAGCTGGTGTTGACAACCTGATAGTCGTAGTTGTCCGTGATGACATCGGATACAAGCATTGCAGCAAACCTCCAAATCCGCGGGAGGCCTGTCGGACCACCCCACTTTGCGTTCCTGAAGCCTGTATCTGACCACCCCATTCTTATGGCAGTCTTAGGAAACGCGGCCGTCGGTCAGCGGAAGTTGCTCTGCCCCCAGGGCGACCCTTTCGATTGCGCCAACGCTGGAAACGCATCCTCATGCGCCAGCACCAGCTTCAGCAAGGCGAACTGGATCTCTGCCGGAAATCCGGCACGAGCGCCTTGGCGCGTGTCGTGCTGCAGTTGCTGCACGAATCGGCCGAACTCCGGATAGCCCCACAACAGTTCCAGCTTCTTGCCGACATGCGCAAAGTCGCGGTTGACCCGCTGGAAGTCGGCGTTGTCCTGGATGGCGCTCGATGAAGGGGTTGTCATGGCATTCGCATTCGCCGGCAAGGTCAACGGCGTGCGCCCGACCGTCTCAGCCGAACAGGTAGACGATCAAGGCGACGGCGAGCGCCACCATGATCAGCTTGAACCAGAGGCCGGAGCCGGCGTCGGCCTCGGTCGCCGGCGCGGTATGTCCAACGATGGCGCCCAGCGGCGCAGGGATGGTGTTCACAGGCCCGAGCTGGGATGGGATGGTGTTCTCATGTTCCATGGGATGGTTGGCGTCCGGCGTGTCAGTAATTTTTTTCTAGTCATTGACCCTGGGCAGATTCTATCGGCCCGGATCGATTCACGAAGACGTCAACCCGCCTGGTCATGCGAAACGCCGGGGCGAACACAACTCAGAAAGCGCAGCGCACCCAGCGCCGCGACCCGGCCGCTGGCCAAGGCAGCCGTCAGCAGATAGCCGCCGGTCGGAGCTTCCCAGTCCAGCATCTCGCCGGCACAAAATACGCCGGGGCAACGCGACAGCATCAGAGTGGCGTCCATCGCATCGAAACGCACGCCGCCGGCGGTGCTGATGGCCTCGGCCACCGGACGCGCCCGAGACAGGCGCAGCGGCGCCGACTTGATCGTCGCCGCCAGCAGCGTTGGGTCGGCCATCTGCTGGCGGCTCAAAACCTCGTGCAGCAAGCCGGACTTGATGCCGTCGATGCCAAGGCGGCTCTTCAGATGGCTGGACAGCGAACGCGAGCCACGCGGATGCGTCACCTGCGCGACGACCTTGTCGGCGCTGAAGTCCGGCAGCAGGTCCACCTCGACCACGGCCGACCCGCGGGCGGCAATCGCATCGCGCAGCAAGGCCGACGCGGCATACACCAGGCTGCCCTCGATGCCGGTGCCTGTTGCCACGAACTCCCCTTTACGCTCGAATGTCGGCCCTGCCGCTGCCGGCAGGCGCAGCACGACCGATTTGAATGGCTGACCGGCGAAACGCCCCGCGAAATGCGGGCTCCAGCCGCCATCCCGATCGAAGCCGCAATTGGCCGGCAGCAACGGCGCTACAGCGACTCCGCGTGCGATCAGCGACGGCACCCAGGCACCGTTCGACCCCAGTTGCGGCCAGCTGGCACCGCCCAGTGCCAGCACCACGACATCGGCGGCGATGGTCTGGCGGCCCTGCGGCGTGTCGAACACGCAGCCCCGGGTCGGATCCTGCCCGTCCGCCCAGCCACACCAGCGGTGCCGCATGTGCAATTGCACCGGCTCTCCCTGCTGCGGATGGCGCAGCCGGTGCAACCAGGCGCGTAGCAAAGGCGCCGCCTTCATGTCGCTGGGAAACACCCGGCCCGAGCTGCCGACGAAGGTCTGCACGCCCAGCGCATGCACCCAGGCCCGCAGTGCATTGGCGTCGAACGCCTGCAACAGGGCGGCCACCTCAGGCTGGCGCGCGCCATAACGCGCTTCGAAATCGGCCCGGGGTTCGGAATGGGTCAGGTTCAGACCGCCCTTGCCGGCAAGCAGAAACTTGCGGCCAACCGACGGCATTGCGTCGTAAACATGTACCTGAACACCGGCCTGCGCCAGTACCTCGGCCGCCATCAGACCGGCCGGCCCACCCCCGATCACTGCAGCATGCGTCACGTCGTCTCCGGTAATTCGACCCACTGGCCATCTCCGGTCAGGAACGCCGCCTGCACCGTCTGGTCTGGGTAGATGGTCCTGACCGCCTCACGGTAGCTGTCCAGTTGCAGCACCAGCGCGGGATCCGTCAACGGTGCGGTATGAGACTTGTGGTCCAGCACCCACCACTGCCCGTTGTCCTTGCGCTGCAGCAGACGGTCCAGGCGCATCAGCACACCGTTGTGCACCAGTTCGACTTCGTTGCCCGCCCATGCCAGCTGGTCGGCGTCCCAGGCCCAGGCGCCAGCACCGCTCAGAATGTTGCGCGCCATCGTCGCGGCGCTCTGCGCCTGTTCGGCATCGAGGCCGAATTCGCGCCGAGCCGCCGCCAACGGGCCGCCATCGACCGACTCCCACTCCAACAAGCGGTGCATGGCCTTGCCGATCCGGGCCGAAGGCGAATCGGGCGTGACCGGATCCGCCGCCGGGCTTGCCTGGGGCGAACCGGTCACACCCGGCGCCGACTGCGGCCCCTGCGGCAGCACCAGCAGCGTGAACGGAGCCGGCAGCGCCAGCGCCAGCGCAGCAGGCGGTCCGGCGTCAGGCTCCAGCGGCGCGGCCAGTTCGAACAGGCGCAGCCACCAGCTGCCCGGCGCGTCACGGTGCGGCGTGATCGACGACAGCACCAGCGTGTCGCGCGCCCGGGTCAGTGCCACGTACAGCGCATTGAGCTCCTCGCGCTGGCGCTGCAGCCACTCGGTGTCGCGCGTGGCAATGGCGCACACCGGCGGCCTTGCCTCACTGCTGAGAAAGAAAAACTTGTCCGGCTGCGCCGCCTCGGCCGGCCAGTCGACCAGCACCCCCATGGTCTCGGACGCCCGCGGCGGGGTGTCGGTATCGAGCAGCACCACGGCGCCAGCCTCCAGGCCCTTGGCACCATGGATGGTGAGCAACCGCACCGCGTCGTCGAGCACCGTCGCCGGCGCCAGTACCGCACCGGCCTTGAGCGCACGCACGAATGCATACGGCGTGACAAAGCGGCCCCCGGCCACTTCCAGCGCCGCGGCCAGCAGTGCGCGCAGGTTCGACAACACCGCATCGCGCTGCAGCGCTGGCGCCAGCACGGCAAAACGGGCCAGCACATCGTGGCTGCTGTAAATCGATTGCAGTGCGTCATGCGGCGGCAGCGCATCGAGCCAGGACTTCCAGCGCAGCAGCACTTCGCCGATGCCATGCAGGGCATGCTGCGCCGGCCAGTCCTGCTGCAGCAACTCGAACCAGGGCAGCCGGCTGGCGCGCTGGCGCAGGGCCAGATCGATCAGCGCGGTATCGGGCACCGCAAACAGCGGCGAACGCAATGCGCGGGCCAGCGACAGATCATGGCGCGGCGAGACCAGCGCGTCGAGCATCGCGACGATGTCGAGCACTTCGCAACAATCGATCAGGCCGGTCTTCTCGCCGATCTGCGCCGGCACGCCCAGCGCGCGCAATGCGTCCTGCAGCGGGCCCAGACCGGCGCGGCGGCGCGACAACACCATCACGTCCGAAGGCTTGCGCCCTAGCGCCAGCGCATCGGCGATCCAGTGCGCGACCTGCCGTGCCTCTTGCGTGCGCAAGGTCTCCTCGGGCGTCTCGCGTGCCTGGGTCAGGCTGTCGCGCCATCCGGCGTCAGCCGCCAGCGCATCCTCACCATCGGCAGCATCCACGTTGCCCGCTGTCCGTTCCCGCGCAATCGGCGGTAGCCGCAGAACCCAGCCGCTGGCACGGGAGTCGGTGGTGTGCTTGCGAAAGCCTTCGTAATGGTCGTTGTCGGCGGCAGCGGTCATTACGCTGTTGACGACCTGGATCACCGCCGGAGCGTTGCGCCGGGTGTGATCGCAGCTGAGCAGCTCGCCACCCAGCCCCTGGGCCACGAAAGCCTGCGCCGCACGAAACACCTGCGGCTCGGCACGCCGGAAGCGGTAAATGCTCTGCTTGGGGTCGCCGACAATGAATACGCTGGGCGCCGACGCGGCCGCCCCGGAATAGCTGCCCAGCCACGACACCAGCGCATGCCATTGCAAGGGGTTGGTATCCTGGAACTCGTCGATCAGCAGATGGCGCACGCGGGTGTCAAGCCGTTCCTGCACCCAACCCGACAGCACCGGGTCGGACAGCAGCACCATCGCCGCGCGCTCGACGTCGCTCATGTCGATCCAGCCACGCTCGCGCTTGAGTGCGGCGAAGGCGGCGATCAGCACGCGGCTCAGCCGGCCCATTCGCTGCTGGTACGCCCATGCCGCATGGTGCCGCTGCGCCGCGCACAGGCTCTGCAATTCGACGCCCGCCTGCTGCGCGGCCGGATAACGCAGCAGATGCTGTGTCAACCTGTCCTCTTCAGCCACGAAAAAACCCCTGCGCAAAGCCGCCAGCAGCTCCGCGGACGCCAGCGCTGCCGTCGGATCCCACACCGCGGCGAACGCATCGCGCACGGTCTGCGCCGCCTTCTGCGGCGTCTTGTTGGCTTCTGCGGCCAGCGCATCGGCCCAGGCCAGCCAGCGGCTGCGCGCCGATGCCGTGGTCAATGCCTCGGCAGCTTGGGCGTGAGCGGACAGTTCGGGGAACAACGCATGGAAATGGCGCACCGCGTCGTCGACCCGGCCGGCGGCGTCGGCCCGGGTGAATTCGATGCGCTTGTCCAGCGCCTGACCCAGCGCCTTCTCGGTCTGGAAACGGCCGTGTTCTGCCACCACCGCCTCGAAATCGCGTCGGCGTTCAGGCTGTTCCAGCAAGGCCTGGTAGAACCGGCGCCATACCAGCGCCTTCGCCGGCGCATCATCTTCCAGCAGCTCGTAATGCAGCGGCAGGCCGAGCTGGTGCAGGATCGCATAAGGCGCCGCGCGCAAAAGGGCCGCGAACCAGCTGTGAAAGGTACGGATCTGCACCGGCCGGCCGCTGGCCAACACCGCCGCGTACAGCCCGGCCAGCCGCGTACGCATGGCCTGCGCAAGCGCAGGGTCGGCCGGAAAAACAACGCCCCGGCTGGCCAGTTCCCGCGCCAGCACCTCGTCGCTGGCAGCGGCGAAGTCCTGTAGCCAACGGTACAGGCGTTCGCGCATTTCGCTGGCCGCGCGCTTGGTAAATGTGATCGCCAGGATCTCGTGCGGCAGCACTGTCAATGCGCCGCTTTTCGGGTCGATGCCGTCGAACAGGGCGCGCACGATTCGTGAAACGAGCATCCAGGTCTTGCCCGCGCCGGCGCAGGCCTCCACCGCAACATGGCGCCGCGGATCGCAGGCAATGGCGTAGAAATCGGCCGCGCGCACCGTGCGGCCGTTGTGCTCGTATGCCGCCAACATGCCGCTCTCAGCCATCGAAGGCCGCCACCACTGGCTGTTCGACGGGGCTCCAGAAATCGCGCCGACACAGGCCACGCGCGGCACAGTAGTCACAGGCCGCGCCAACGCCGAGCGCCGGCAACGGCGCGCCGGCCGCAATACGCACCATGTCGTGGCGGATCGCCTCGACGAGCTGGTCGCGCAGGCTGACGATGTCCGGTTGCACAAAGGCCTTGGCAGGTCCGGATTCGGCGATATGCAGGTACATCGCCTCGAGCGTGTCGTCTTCCAGCAGTGCCGCGTAGAACGCCAACTGGCTGTCCTCCATCGGCTGGCGGATGCGCTGGTTGGTCTTCTCACGTGACTCGGTCTTGTAGTCGATGACCTGACGCACGCCATTGGCGGCCCGATCGATGCGGTCGATCCGGCCAACCAGCGTGAGATCACCCAGCGGCATCTCATGGCGATCTTCCGCCGCCTGGAATCGGGCGCCCTTGGCTTCATGGGCCGACAACCATTGCAGATAGGCGCTGCGCACCTGCGGCCACGACGCCGCGAACGGCAGAAACTCGTTTTCAGCCAATGCCAGATCCCGACTGGCACGCGCGGCCGCCGCATCGATCATGGATATCCGGTTCGCCCTATCGGCGCCGGGTGTCTCGGCCAGCGCATGGTGAAAATGGCTCAGCAACAGGTGCAGCCAGTTGCCGAAATCGCGTTTGCCCAGTTCGGCATCGAGCTCGTCGGATTCGCGCAGGCCCAGTTGGCGCAGTGCGAAAAAACGGTACGGGCAGCGGCGCAGATCTTCGTAGCCGCTGGCACTGAGCTGCGACAGCGGCAGGACACGGGCCTGCGGCTGCGGCAGGGTACAGGCCTGCGGCAGCAGTTGCCGAGGCGTACGCGGATCATCGGCCAGTTGCCGGTATGTCTGGCGCAGTTGTTGCACGAAGATGCTGGGCATGACCGTCTCCCCGCCATCGCTGGCGCGCCACAGGATGTCGATCCGCGGTGCACCCAGCGCGTGCTGCCAGGCGTCGGCCAGCGCCAGGGCCAGACGCTCGCGCGACGGCAGCCCCAGCGCTTCGCGCTGCGCCGCCGTCCAGCTGGCCGGCAACTCGGGAGAAGCCGCCAGGTGACCCTCGTCACAACCCGGCAGCACGACCGCCGCCGGCGCCCGGCCGAACAACTGGCTCAGCGGCAGGATGATGACCTGCTCGTGCTCCGGATGCGGCGGCACGAAGCTGCCGGCCTCCAGCACCTGTCCGACCCAGCCGGTGAACGCGCCCAGGCTGATGCGCCGCTCGACATCGGCAAACACCTCGTCCGCGCTCTCTTGCAGGTGCAAGGCATCGATGACCGCCTGGCCGGCGATGTCCTGCAGCAAACGCACCCACAGGCCGCAGGCCTGCAAGGCGCTGCGCAGCGCCGCCAACCAGGCTGGCAGTGCACGTGCACCCTGCATGCTCTGGCGCCAGACATTGATGCGGGCACTGGCAACATCGTCCGCCGACCAGGCTTGCCAGTCGCGCACGCCGGCCCGGCGCAGGTCGGCCTCCAGTTGCGCCAGCGCGGCTGGGTCAAGCACCGGCGCCTGCCTGGACCAGTCCAGCACGGCGTCGGTTGACGCGTCCCAGGCCATGGCGCGTAACAGCCCCATCATCGCCGCTGCCGCCCGGGTCGTTGACAAGGTCCAGCCGGTTTCGTCGCGCACCGTCACACCATGCTCGGCAAGCAAGGCGCGGGTGCGCCGCGTCAGCAACCGGTCCTGTGCCACCAGCGCCACCGGGCTGCGGCCCTGGGCCAGATGGACCAATACGCAGGCCGCAGCCTGCTCGGCCTCGGCCTCGGGGTCGGCGGCCCGATAAAGGGCGACGACGCCGTGCGCCGTCGGTGGCTGCAGCCGCAGTTGCAACACGCGGTCGGACCACAACACGCGCAGCTGATCCTGCAGCGGGTCCTCCTGAAGGCCTTCGACCAGCACCAGCAGATCACATCGCGCCGAGAACAGGGCGTCGGTTGGATAGGCGCTGTTGGCGGCCCAGGCCACCGCGATGCGGCCAATCTGCGCCTCCCAATCCAGCGCCGGCGCCAGGGGCTGCGCATCGAGCGCGGCCATCGTCCGTGCGCCCCAGGCGCTGCGCTGCGCGGGCTGCACGCAGGCCGCCAATGGCGCCACGCTCCAGGCGGCCTGCATCAGCGCCGCAGCCAGGTCATCCTGCTGGCGCCGCATGCCGGCGCGCGCCAACAGCGCCTGCGCGGTCACGATGTCGCGTGCGACATCGCGGCGCATGTCGTCCTGCGACGGCACGAAACCGGTCAGACTGCGGCTCCAGTTCATGGTGGACTCGAAGCGCGGAACAAAGCCTGCAAGGCCGCCAGCCGCGCCCACCGATATGCGCGCCCACGCGCTGCGCGCCATGCCGATGAGTTGCACATAAGGCAGCAACACGACCACGCCGGCAGGATGGATGCCACGCTGCGCAACCGCAGCGCGCAGTTGCTGCATGGCGCGATCCCATTCGTACAGCGTGTGATGGATTCTCGCTATCTCATCCATAACATGTCGCAGCTGGGCAAGGGGGGTTGGTTTCTGTCACAATTTCCCCACTTTACCTGTACCTGCAGAACCAAGGAATCGCCATGGCAAACGAACTCATCAAACATGTATCCGACGCGTCGTTCGATGAAGATGTACTGAAATCTGCGCAGCCAGTGCTGGTCGACTACTGGGCCGAATGGTGCGGTCCGTGCAAGATGATTGCGCCGATCCTCGACGAAGTCGCGACCGGGTACGAAGGCAAACTGCAGGTCGCCAAGATGAACGTTGACGAGAACCGCGACATTCCGGCCAAATTCGGCATCCGCGGCATTCCGACGCTGATGATCTTCAAAGACGGGCAACTGGCGGCGACCAAGGTCGGTGCCATGAGCAAATCGCAGCTGACCGCCTTCATCGACCAGCAACTGGCCTGACTTTCTCGGGGTGCCCGACGGGCGCCCCTGCCGCAATCTCCGGTTGCGGCGCAATTTTTTCCTGTCATAATCCGACGGAATCGCCAGTTCGCAATCCGAACCGGTTCGAGTTCCTGGTTTGGAACCACTGGTCGAGGCCACCCTCTTGCCTCGACTTGCCCCCCCCGGTTTTCCGTTCGCGTCATTCTTCTCAATCCCTGTCGGGTAATTCCATGCATTTAAACGAACTCAAGGCACTGCACGTGTCTGAAGTCCTCAAGCAGGCTGAAGAGCTTGAAATTGAAAACACCGGCCGCATGCGCAAGCAGGAGCTGATGTTCGCGATCATCAAGAAACGCGCCCGCACCGGGGAGCAGATCATTGCCGACGGCGTGCTCGAGATCCTGCCCGATGGCTTCGGTTTCTTGCGCAGCCCCGACACCAGTTACACCGCCAGTACGGACGACATCTACATCAGTCCGAGCCAGGTGCGCCGTTTCAACCTGCACACCGGCGACATGATCGAGGGCGAGGTGCGCACGCCCAAGGACGGCGAGCGTTACTTCGCGCTGAACAAGCTCGACAAGGTCAACGGTGGCGGCCCCGAGGAAAACAAGCACAAGGTGATGTTCGAGAACCTGACGCCGCTGTTCCCCAAGGATCAGATGAAGCTCGAGCGCGACATCAAGGGCGAAGAAAACGTCACTGGCCGCATCATCGACATCATCGCGCCGATCGGCAAGGGACAACGCGCCCTGCTGGTGGCGCCGCCCAAGAGCGGCAAGACGGTGATGATGCAGCACATGGCCCACGCGATTGCGGCCAACTATCCGGACAGCTACATGATGGTGCTGCTGATCGACGAGCGGCCCGAAGAGGTCACTGAGATGCAGCGCACGGTCAAGGGTGAGGTCATCGCCTCGACCTTTGACGAACCTGCTGCCCGCCACGTGCATGTGGCCGAGATGGTGATCGAGCGTGCCAAGCGCCTGGTCGAACTCAAGAAAGACGTTGTGATTCTGCTCGACTCGATCACGCGTCTGGCACGGGCCTACAACAACGTCGTGCCCTCGAGCGGCAAGGTGCTGACCGGCGGCGTCGACTCCAACGCGTTGCAACGTCCAAAACGTTTTCTCGGCGCTGCACGCAATGTCGAGGAAGGCGGCTCGCTGACCATCATCGCCACGGCACTGATCGACACCGGCAGCCGCATGGACGAGGTCATCTTCGAGGAGTTCAAAGGAACGGGTAACTCCGAAATCCACCTGGATCGTCGCCTGTACGAAAAGCGCGTGTTCCCGTCGATCCAGCTCAACCGCAGTGGCACGCGGCGCGAAGAACTGCTGCTGGCGCCCGAGATCCTGCAAAAGACCCGCATTCTGCGCCAGTTCCTGTACAACATGGACGAGATCGAGTCGATGGAACTGGTGCTCAAACAGATGCGTGCGACCAAGACCAACAACGAATTCTTCGACCAGATGCGTCGGGGCGGCTAAGGCCTGGGCACTCTTATGGAACCATGCCATAATCGCAGGCTTAACGCGATAAGTACGCTTGAAATGGCTTCGTGCAAGGGTTTGCACGATTTCAGGCGCGGCTGGCGCACTTGACGCATTTGAAGGACACCACCATGAAATCCGGAATTCACCCCAACTACCGCGACGTCTGTTTCCAGGACCTGTCGAACGACTTCAAATTTGTGACCCGCTCCTGTGTCAACGCCAAGGACAGGATCACGATGGAAGACGGGCGTGAGCTGCCGCTGTACAAGCTGGAAACGTCGAGCGAATCGCACCCCTTCTACACCGGCACGCAGAAGTCGGTCGACAACATGGGTGGTCGCGTCGAAAGATTCCGCAACCGCTTCGGCAAAACTGCCGTCAAGTAAAGGCCAACGCGCTTCGAGCATCGCAATCGCGCCTCGAGTAGTCGCAATCTCGCTTCGCTCAAGGGCAGCCCGGGAAACCGCGCTGCCCTTTCTGCCTTTGAGGCCCTCTCTGCGCACCTGTTGCCACACGACCCGTCACCCGTGAACCACCCCAGTCCCGCCATCGTTGCACAAGGTGCGGTACGCCGGCTGCCCCGTCTGGCACTGCTGCTGCTGTGCGCGGCCTACGTGATTCCCGGCCTGATCGGACGCGAGCCCTGGCGCAGCGCCGACATGGCGACGTTCGGCTACATGCTGGAAATGGCCCGGGGCACGACGAGCTGGCTCGACCCGCAAATGCTGGGAATGCGCCCGCTGGCCGACGGGCTGCTGCCCTACTGGATCGGTGCCCTGGCGGTGCAATCGGGCCCCGCCTGGATGTCGCCGGTGCTGCTGGTACGCATTCCGTTCGCGTTCATGCTGATCCTCACGTTGATCGCGACCTGGTACGCGGTCTACGGCCTGGCCCAGAACCCGCGCGCGCAGCCGGTGGCGTTCGCGTTCGGTGGCGAGGCCCATCCGGTCGACTATGCGCGCGCCATTGGCGACGGCGGTCTGCTGGCGCTGATCGCCAGCCTGGGCCTGGCGCAACTCTCGCACGAGGTCACGACACATCTGGCGCAGCTGTGTTTTGCAACACTGACCTTCTACGGCGTCAGTACCATCGGCTTGCGCCTGCTGACACCGCTTGCCGGCCTGGTTGTCGGCATGGCGGGTCTGGTCCTGAGCGCAGCGCCTTCACTGGCGATCTTCTTTGGCGCCGGAGCGGCACTGCTGCATCTGCTCGCTGCCGATCCGGCCTTCGGCGGACGCCGCAAGGCCCTGCGGGCGGCCGGCATCGTGGCACTGGTGACGCTGCTGGCGGCGGCCCTGGCATCGGCGCTGGACCTGTGGCGCTGGCGCATCCTGTTGCCTCCAACCAGTGACAGCAAAGACTGGCGCAGCATGGCCCGGCTGTTCCTGTGGTTCACCTGGCCGGCCTGGCCGTTGGTGCTGCTCACGCTGTGGCGCTGGCGCCACCAATTGCTGAGCACACGCATCAGCCTGCACCTGACCCTGCCGCTGTGGTTCGCTGCGATTGCGATCTTCTCCGCACTCACCACCAAACCGGCCGACCGCGCCTTGCTGTTGGCACTGCCGCCGCTGGCGGCGCTGGCGGCATTTGCGCTGCCGACACTGCAGCGCAGCGTATCGGCACTGATCGACTGGTTCACACTGCTGTTCTTCACAGGTTGCGGCATCATCATCTGGGTGATCTGGATTGCGATGCAGACCGGTGTGCCGCGCCAGGCAGCAATCAACGTGTTCAAGCAAGCGCCGGACTTCCACGCCGACTTTTCGCTGCCGGTGTTCCTGATCGCCTTGCTGGCATCGATCGTCTGGGGCTGGCTGGTCAAATGGCGCGTCGGCCGCCATCAGGCGGCGATCTGGAAGTGCCTGGTTCTGCCGGCAGGCGGCGCCACGCTGTGCTGGCTATTGCTGATGACGTTGTGGATGCCGCTGCTGGACTTCGTGCGCAGCAATTCGGTCGTAGCGGCCAAGGTTGCATCCCTGATCGCTCCGCAACAATGCCTGCAGGCCTCGCACAATATTGAACGCGACCAGGTCGCAGCGCTGCAATACCACGCAAACCTTCGCGTCGAGGCTGCCCGTCCGGCTTCGGACTGCCCCTGGCTGATCGTCGATGCGGATCTTCAGTCTGCCAGCGCCGACGTGCCAGACCCGGCACACTGGGTACAGCAGGTCGCGATCCGGCGCTCCTCCGGCAAGGGCGACGACATGTGGCTGTACCGGCGGATCAAACAGCCTTGAGAGGCTGAGCGGCAATCGCCTGCGCTCACGCAAGACGCGGCACGCGGACCCTATTGGCTGGCAAGGTGATCGCAAAGCACGAACCGCGGCCCGGCCAACTCTCGATCGTCAGCTGACCGGCGTGGCGCTGCGCCACATGCTTGACGATCGCCAGGCCCAGGCCAGTGCCACCGGTTTCGCGCGAGCGACTGCGGTCGACGCGGTAAAACCGCTCAGTCAGTCGGGGCAGATGTTCAGATGCGATGCCCGGCCCGGTATCGGTCACCGAGAACTCCCCGTTGCCGTCAGCCAGCACCCGCCAGCGCAGCACCACCTTGCCACCGTTGGGTGTATACCGGATCGCATTGTTCGCGAGGTTGACCATCGCACTGTGCAACTCCAGCGGCGAGCCGGCGATTTCACTGTCGCACGCGATCTCCACCGACAATTCGTGTCCCATCTCGCTCATCAGCATCGACAGTTCGCGGCCTTCCTGTTCGCACTGGCCGATCAGATCCCGCACATCGATCCATTCGTCCAAACGCGGCGGCGGACTGCCCTCAAGACGGGACAAGGTCAGCAGGTCGCGCACCAGCGACTGCATGCGCTCGGCCTGCTGTGCCATCAGCGCCAGATACCGATGACGCTCGGACGCGTCCAGTGGCAGGTTCTGCATGGTCTCGACGAAACCGCCCAACACAGTCAACGGCGTACGGATCTCGTGCGAGACGTTTGCGACGAAATCACGCCGCATGGCGTCGGCCTGTTCGAGCGCTGTCACGTCACGCGACATCATCAGTGCCCGGCCCTCGCCATAAGGATGCAGATGCACCGACAGGCGCACCGGCCGGCTGCTGCTGCTGGCCGGCCCGGGCATCACCACGTCGTGCGAGTAGTCCCCGGCCGCCTGGTATTCGGCAAATGCCGGATCCCGCACCAGATTGCCGATCAGCTGCAATACATCGCGACGGACATCGAAGCCGAAATGGTCCGCCGCTGTCTGATTGCACCATTCGATGCGGCCCTCGGTATCGAGCAGAACCACGCCATTGGGCGAAGCCTGGATCGCCGACAGGAATTCCTGCAACCGGGCATCGCTGTCGCGCAGCAGGCGGTCGCGATCACGCAGCTGGCGACGCACGCGGTCGGTGATTTCGCCCCAATAGCCGGCAATCTGCGGCGGACTCTTTGCGTCGCCAGTCCGCAGCCAGCGGCGCAGCTTGTGACCGCGGCGCAGATCGATCAGCAACCAGACCCAGCTGGCGCAGACAATGCCGGCGATAAGGCCCTGCATGTACTCAGCCGTCGGCCACAACGCGTACCCGATGACGGCGCCGAGCAGCTGGAATAGAAAAAGACGAAAAACGCGCCAGATCATCCGTCGATTGTGAAGCCTTCCGGCCTCAGCTCGGCTGTGACTGGGTGTGCGCGGTGAGGCGATAGCCCACGCCACGGACCGTCTCGACCATCACCCCGGCTTCGCCGAGCGCCTCGCGCAACCGCTTGACATGCACATCGACGGTACGCTCCTCGATGTAGACCTGGTCGCCCCAGACCTTGTCCAGCAGCTGGCCGCGGCTGTGCACCCGCTCGGCGTGTTTCATCAGGTAATGCAGCAGCTTGTATTCTGTCGGACCGAGCTTGAGCAGCCGGTCTTCGAACGTGACCCTGTGGGTTGCTGAATCCAGCCGCAGACTGCCGATGGCCACGCTGTCGGCCGCCGGCTCCGGTGCGCGGCGGCGCAATACCGCCCGGATACGGGCCAGCAGTTCCTGCGTTGAAAACGGCTTGGTGATGTAGTCGTCGGCCCCGGCGTCCAGGCCGGCCACCTTGTCCGGCTCGTCGCCACGCGCCGTGAGCATCAGGATTGGCACGGACTTGACGCGCGGGTCGGCACGCCACTTGCGCGCCAGCGTGATGCCACTTTGTCCGGGCAGCATCCAATCGAGCAAAATCGCATCAGGCAGCAGCGCGTTGATTTCGCGTTGCGCATCCTCTCCATCCGCGACCCAGATCGGCTCGAAACCGTTGTGACGCAGATTCACGGCGATCAATTCGGCTATCGCCGGCTCATCCTCCACAACCAGAATACGTGGCTTTCTCACGTCGGAAATTCTCGGAGTGCTCAGCGAACGACCGATTCGACATGGTCCAAGGGCGTGTGGCGCACGTCCTCGCCCTTGACGATATAGATCGTGAATTCGGCGATGTTCTTGGCATGATCGCCGATGCGTTCGATCGCCTTGGCAATGAACAGCAAGTCCAGGCTGGGCGAAATCGTTCGGGGGTCTTCCATCATGTAGGTGATCAGCTTGCGTACGAAACCGTCGAATTCGCGGTCGATGGCGTTGTCTTCCTTCAGGATGGTCAACGCGACATTGACGTCCAGCCGGGCAAAGGCGTCCAGCGACTTGCGTAGCAGCGACGAGGCCAGATCGGCGGCGACACGCAGCTCCGACGCCGGCAGGGCCCGCGACGCGCCGCTTTCGATGATCGACTTGACCATTCGGGCAATCTTGTCGGCTTCGTCACCGCCTCGCTCCAGGTTGGCGGTGGTCTTGGAGATGGCGATCAGCAGGCGCAGGTCGCGCGCGGTCGGTTGGCGCCGGGCAATGATGGACGACAGGTCGTGGTCGATCTCGACCTCCATCGCATTGACTTGTGATTCCGTGGCGGTGACCTGGTCCGCGAGCTCGACGCTGAACTGGGACAAGGCCTGGACCGCAGTGCGGATCTGCGCCTCCACCAGACCGCCCATTTGCATGACCCGGTTCGAGACGCCGGTCAATTCGCTGTCAAACTGACTCGATAGATGTTTGTCGCTCATGGCTGCTTCCTGATGTGGTGGCAATCGATCAAACCGGGTTCAACCGAATCGGCCGGTAATATAGTCCTCTGTCTCCTTGCGGGCCGGCTTGAAGAATATCTGTTCCGTGGCGCCGAACTCCATCAGGTCGCCCAGGTACATGTAGGCGGTGTAGTCACTGCAACGCGCGGCCTGCTGCATATTGTGGGTCACGATGACCACCGTGTACTCGCTCTTGAGCTCGGCGATCAGTTCCTCGACCTTGGCGGTCGAGATCGGATCGAGGGCCGAACAAGGCTCGTCGAGCAGCAACACTTCGGGCTTGATCGCGATGCCGCGGGCGATACACAGTCGCTGCTGCTGGCCGCCGGAAAGGCTGGAACCGTTCTGGTTGAGCTTGTCCTTGACTTCGTCCCACAACGCGGCCTTGTGCAAGGCCCATTCCACCCGTTCGTCCATGTCGCTGGAATTGAGATTCTCGAACAGGCGTACCCCGAACGCAATGTTGTCGTAGATCGACATCGGGAACGGTGTGGGCTTCTGGAACACCATGCCGACCTTGGCACGGATCAGCGCCACGTCCTTCTTGGACGTCAGCAGGTCTTCACCGTCCAGAATGATCTGGCCTTGCGCCCGCTGCTCCGGATACAGCTCGTACATGCGGTTGAAGACCCGCAGCAGGGTCGACTTGCCACAACCCGATGGACCGATGAAGGCCGTCACCTTGTTCTCGGGAATCTCCAGATTGATGCCCTTGAGGGCATGGAACTTGCCATAGTAGAAGTTCAGGTCTCGCACGGAGATTTTCGATCTCTCCTTGATGGCGGCGTCGATGGGCATGTTCGGACTCTTGTTGATGTGGCAATGGCGCGTTGTGGACAGCAGTGGGCTTCTCATTTGGCGCGGGTGAAAATCCGCGCAACGATATTGAGGCTCAGCACTGCCAGCGTGATCAGGAAGACGCCGGCCCAGGCCAGTTTCTGCCAGTTCTCGTAAGGGCTCATCGCAAACTTGAAGATCGTGACCGGCAGGCTGGCCATCGGCTCGCTCATGCTCGAGGTCCAGAACTGGTTGTTCAGCGCGGTGAACAGCAGCGGCGCCGTCTCGCCGGCGACGCGTGCGACCGCCAGCATGATGCCGGTGACGACTCCGGCCCGCGCCGCCTTCAGCGTGATGCTCAGGATCACCTTCCATTTGGGGGCGCCCAGTGCATATGCCGCTTCGCGCAGCCCCGCTGGGATCAGTTGCAGCATGTTCTCGGTCGTGCGGATCACCACCGGAATCACGATCAGTGCCAGCGCAATCGCACCAGCCCAGCCGGAGAACGACTTGAAACGGACCACAACGACCGCATAGACAAACAGGCCAATCACGATCGAGGGCGCCGACAGCAGGATGTCGTTGACGAAGCGCGTGGTATTGGCCAGCCAGCCCTTGGATTCGAATTCGGCCAGATAGATGCCGGCCAGAATGCCAATCGGCGTGCCGACGCAGGTCGCCAGCAACACCATCAGAAACGAACCGTACATGGCGTTGGCCAGGCCACCCACTTCGTTGGGCGGCGGCGTCATTTCGGTCAATGTCGTCAAGGCCAGCCCACCGATCCCGAGCCGCACGGTCTCAAACAGGATCCAGAACAGCCAGAACAGGCCGAACGCCATGGCCAGCAGTGACAGGGTCAGAGCAATCTGGTTGACCCGCTTGCGCCGCGCATATTGCGACTGGCGGGTTTCTTCGAGCGCGGCCTGGCGCAGCAAGCGATCACCGGTGGTCATGGCAGTTTTCCTGCGCGGCTCATGTCCGCGTCCCCTCGTTCTTCCTGAGCTGGGCCAGCAGCAGTTTGGACAGACTGAGCACGACGAAGGTGATGAAGAACAGCACCAGACCCAGGTACATCAGCGCCGCCTGGTGCAATCCGGCACCAGCCTCGGCAAATTCATTGGCCAGTGCCGACGTAATGCTGTTGGCCGCCTGGAACAGGCTGAGGGAATCGAGCTGGTTGAAGTTGCCGATGACGAAGGTAACCGCCATGGTCTCGCCGATGGCGCGCCCCAGCCCCAGCATGATGCCGCCGATGACACCGGCCTTGGTGTACGGCAGCACCACCTTGGAGACCACCTCCCAGGTGGTCGAGCCCAGGCCATAGGCGGACTCCTTGAGCAGCGTCGGGGTGACCTCGAACACATCGCGCATCACAGCTGCGATGAACGGGATGATCATGATCGCCAGAATGATGCCCGCCGACAGAATGCCGATACCGACCGGCGGACCGGAGAACAATGCCCCCAGCACGGGCACATCGCCGAACCAGGCTTGCAGCGGTTGCTGAACATAGGTCGACAGGATGGGGCTGAACACCAGCAGGCCCCACATGCCATAAACGATGGAAGGAATTGCCGCCAGCAACTCGATGGCGGTACCCAACGGGCGCTTGAGCCAGGATGGCGACAGTTCGGTCAGAAACAGGGCAATGCCGAAGCTCACCGGCACCGCTATCAGCAAGGCGATGAACGAAGTCGCCAAAGTACCGTAAATCATCACCAGGCCGCCGAACTCTTCCGCAACCGGATCCCAGGTCGTGCTGGTCAGGAAGCCCAGGCCGTATTTATCGATCGCCGGCCAGGCACTGACCGTCAGCGATGCCAGGATAGCGGCCAGCGTCAGCAGTGTGAATATGGCGGCCCCCTTGGCCAGCCAGCCAAAGACGCGGTCTGCCATTGGTCCGGAACGGGCATTTTTCATGGGAGGAGGACTTGTCGTGACACGTCGCGGCGCCAACGTGGCCGGAAAAATCGGCGCATGCGCCGGCGAAAGTGTAGTGGACAAGTGCCTGCTCCCGGAAAATCGATGGCTCACAGGTGCATGGCGCTTACTTCAGCGCGACTGGCTTGCCCGAGGTGTCGGTGACCTTGCTCCAGGCCTTCTCGATCGCGCTCACGACGGAGTCGGGCATCGGGATGTAGTCCAGATCGGCGGCAACCTTGTCGCCGTCCTTGTAGGCCCAGGTGAAGAACTTGAAGGCCTCGGTCGCATTCGCCGGATTGTCCTGTTTGAGATGCATCAGGATGAAGGTCGCGGTCGAGATCGGCCATGCTTCCTTGCCCGGCTGGTCGGTGATCAACTGGTAGAACGACGTGTTCCAGTCGGCTCCGGCGGCAGCAGCCTTGAAGGTCACGTCGCTGGGCGACACGAAGACGCCGTCGTGGTTCTTCAACTGCGTGTAGGTCATCTTGTTCTGCTTGACGTACGCGTACTCGACGTAGCCGATCGAGTTTGGCAGCCGATTCACGAAAGCGGCCACGCCTTCATTGCCCTTGCCGCCCGCACCCACCGGCCAGTTGACGGCCGTGCCTTCGCCGACCTTGGCTTTCCACTCGGGGTGAACGCGGCTGAGGTAGTTGGTGAAGTTGAAGGTCGTACCCGAACCATCGGCGCGGCGCACCGGTGCGATGGCGGCGTTCGGCAGCGCCAGGCCAGGATTCAGGGCCAAAATCGCCGGGTCATTCCACTTGGTGATCTTGCCCAGGTAGATGTCGCCCAGCACCTTGCCGTCAAGTTTCATCTGGCCGGCGGCGATGCCCTTGATATTGACCACTGGAACCGTACCACCGATCACGGTGGGGAACTGCATCTGACCCTTGCTCTTGAGCACTTCGTCGGTCTGCGGCATGTCCGAAGCACCGAAATCGACGGTCTTGGCATCGATCTGCTTGATGCCGGCACCCGAACCGACCGACTGGTAGTTCACCTTGACGCCGGTGGCCTTGTTGTAGTCCGAAGCCCACTTCGAATACACGGGCGCCGGAAAGCTGGCACCCGCGCCGGTGATGCTCTGCGCGCCGGCGGCAGACAGGAACGTCAAGGCCGCGATTCCGGTAGCGCTGACCAGCGCTGTCTTGAAGCTGAATTTCATGAGGTTTCCTCTGTAATGGCGGGTTGGATATGTCAGATCTTTCACGTGCACGGGCAGACTGTAAGAAGCTAATGTGACGAAGTCGTGACATCCAGCTGCGTCCCATGAATTCCTTGCCTCGCAACTCTGGCCAGCGGACCGGGTCGCTGTTGACCTGCATCAGGTGTGACAGACGCTGGCAGTCGTTAGAATTCGATCGAAACTGAAATATTCCGAATTTCAACCAAGGGTAAACGTGAACAAGCATCTTGCCAGACTGCTCAGCGGCTACCAGGACTTGGCAGACCGGTACGGACCGGACGACGTGCTGGTACGTGAACTCAAGGACGAGATCGACCGTTGCCAGCGGGAAGAACAAGCCGCGTCGCTGCCCGACAGACGCCACAGTTCGTCGCTGGCCGACGCTTGGGAGCGTCACTCGGAAATCGCCAGCCTCTGATTCAGCCGGGCAGCCGCAGCGCTGTGAATGACGGTCGAGCCGGTATCGCACCGGACGGCACCGAGCGGGTGTTATCCTGCAGCGCTAGCCCGCCTTTCATCCATGCAAAACGGAACACGCCTTGCGGCAGTCGACCTCGGCTCCAATAGCTTCAGGCTTGAAATCGTGCGGCTGGACCATGGTCAGTTCGAGCGCACCGAATACCTGAAGGAAACCATTCGCCAGGGTGCCGGCATGGACGCCGAGCGTAACCTCAGCGCACAGGCGATGCAACGCGGCTGGGATTGTCTGGCGCGTTTTGGTGAACGGCTGTCAGGCTTCGATCACACGCAGGTTCGCGCCGTCGCGACGCAGACCCTGCGCGAAGCGCGCAACCGCGATGTCTTTCTGGAGCGTGCCAACGAGATCCTGGGCTTCCCGATCAACGTGATCTCCGGCCGCGAAGAGGCGCGTCTGATCTACCAGGGCGTGGCCCAGATGCTGCCGCAGTCGGCCGAGCGCCGGCTGGTCGTCGACATCGGCGGGCGGTCCACCGAACTGATCGTCGGTGTCGGCAGCGAGCCCCAGCGCATGGAGTCCTATCGGGTCGGCAGCATCGCATGGTCTTCGCGCTACTTTCCCGGCGGGCAGTTCTCCAAACGCACGTTCCAGGTCGCCGAGATCGCGGCCAAAGCCGTGCTCGACGAAGCGTTCGACGCTTATGGTCCGCCGTGCTGGGATAGCGCGTTCGGGTCGGCGGGAACCATCGGCGCGGTGGGTGACATTCTGCTGGCGGCCGGCGAGCCGGCCGGTGTACTGACGCAGGCCCATCTGGACTGGTTGATGGCCAAGATGCTCGAAGCCCAGAGCGTCGAGCGCCTGCGCCTGCCCGGCCTGAAGGAGGACCGGCGCAACATCATTGCCGGCGGCGTCAGCATCCTGCGCGCCATCTTCGATCTGCTGCACATCGAGCGGATGTTCACCGCCGAGGGAGGTCTGCGCCATGGCCTGCTCAGTGACATGGTGGGAGAAGCCGGCCGGCACTTTGACGTGCGCACCGCATCGGTAGCCCGGCTGATGGCCAAGTTCGACGTCGACGCGGCGCATTCTGCGCGGGTCGAGAAAGTGGCCACGACATTGTTCGCGCAGTTGTCACAGCGCCGCAGCGGGCTTTCGGTTGAAGAGCAGGACCGCAATACCCGCAAGCTGTGCTGGGCGGCTCAGCTGCATGAGATCGGTGCGCATATCTCGCACAGCGATTACCACAAGCATGGCGCTTACATCCTGGACAACGCCGACGCCACCGGCTTCGCATTGACCGAGTTGCACCGGCTGAGCCTGCTGGTACTCGGCCATCGTGGCAAGCTGCGCAAGCTCGAGGCCGACTTCAATGATGTGGTGATGGCGCAGCAACTGCTGTCGCTGCGGCTGGCCATCATTCTGTGCCATGCACGCCGAGAACCCGATATCGCAGGGCTGATGCTGGCGCCGCATCCGCAACAGGCGCGGGGTTTCGTATTGTCGACACGGCCCGGCTGGGCCGACGCTTATCCGCAGTCCGCGCACCTGCTGCACGAAGAAGTCACCGCGTGGCAAAAAATGCCGTGGAGCCTGACCCTGGTCGAAGCCTGAACTCCTGGCCCGTTGTGGCCTTCGGCGCGCCAACGGCTACGCTGACAGGATCGTGCGCAAGACGAACAAGCCTGAAAGGCCGGCTATTGCGGCCGAGGGCCCCCGCGATCAGCGGTTGCCGGCGCGGAAGTATCCAACTGCACTTGCTCAAGCGCCCCGGGATAAAGCGCATCGAGCGCAGCGCGGGCGAGGTCGGTCATTACCGCCGTCAAGGCCTGCGCAAGGGCATCGACGGCCGGTGTGTCGTCCCGTTGCTCCCAGACCAGTTCCAGCGCATCGGCATGGTCGGCAACCAGCCGCACGACAAGTTCGTTCCAGAATTCCGGATAGCTGCGTTGCTGCCACTCGCCGCGCCCGCGGCCGTAATGGGCCACGGCAAGATAACGCAGCAAAGCGGTGTGCACCTGTTGCTGCAGAAATGCGCCGTCCCAGCGGATCAGCGTCTGCGACTTGTGGCGCAAGGTGTTGAAACCACGCGCAATGCCGACACCGCCAAACGCACCCAGCACCGCACCGGTCAGCATGCCGGCACCCAGGGAAAGTCCGCCGGTGGCGATATCTGCGGCGACGCCGCTCAAGGCGCCGGATACCGCGCCGCCCATCAGCGCGGCCTTGCCCTCGTGCAGCGGCGCGTCTACCCGCACGTCGCGTTCGACCTGTTTGATGACTTCCGCTGCGGCCTTGCCTTCGAGTCCGTGGATGGCAATCAGTTGCTGCATGCCCGCCTGCAGCTCCTGCTGCAGGCGTGTCGCCATGGCCGCCATGGCTCTGGACTGAGCGCCAAGCTCCTTGTCACGGCCCAGGCCCGCCAGTCGCAAGGCCTTCTCGCGCAGGCTGCTTGCATGCAGTGGCTCGCTGTCCAGCGCCGCGCGTGCCAACGGATTTGCCAGCACCTGCATCGCCTGGGCAAACTGCTCCATGCGCCGCGCCTGCCAGGCTTGGCTCAGGCGGGTAAAGGCCGCCTGCTGTGCCTGCTCCAGCACCGCAGCCACATCGTCGAACAGCGCGAACTCCTGCACCCAGCACCTGGCGAAGGCGTCCAGCGTCAGCACCGAGCGCACCTGCGGCCATTGGCGCAGGGCTTCGCGCCACTGGTTTTCGGCCTGCATCTCCTGCTCGCGCGGCCGGCGTGGCCCGGTCTGGTTCAACAGCACGATCACCGGCTTGCCAATCCATTCCAGCACCGAGAGCTCGGGCGAGAGGTAACCGGCGTCTTGCGGCTCCTCTGCGGCATTGACCAGGTACAACACCACGTCGGCCTGCTCGCGGGTATTGCGCACGGCGGCCTGGTTCAACCAGAACGTCTGATCGCGAAAACGGTCCCATACCTGCGACATGAACCAGCCGATCGGATTGCCCTGCTGGCGCAAACGCTTGACCAGTCGCGCACTGTCGCCGAATCCTGGCGTGTCCCAC
Source organism: Burkholderiaceae bacterium (assembly GCA_039934375.1). Taxonomy (GTDB): domain Bacteria; phylum Pseudomonadota; class Gammaproteobacteria; order Burkholderiales; family Burkholderiaceae_C; genus CAISIP01. The sequence continues at coordinate 22,613 of JBDTMH010000018.1, forward strand.
AGCATCAGCTTGTCGCCCTGTGGTGTTTCGATCAACGGATAGGCACTGGCGTCCAGCGTCACGTGCGCAGCATCGCGCACCTCGCCGACCGTTTGCGACAACAACGTGCGCGCCAACGTGGTCTTGCCGGCGTTGGTGTGCGAAATCAGCGACAGGGAAATGACAGGTGCTTGCATCATCGGTCGGGTCGGAACAGGGCGGCGTCCAAAGCGGCATCGGCTGTGGCCGCATCGGGATCGGCCAGGTTGACGAAGGCCGGCGCGACACGCACGGCGGCGAGCAGTTCGCGCCACGCCTGGCGACGCTGTGTCAGGCGCTGCGGATCATTGCCGGCGCCAGCCGCGAAGCGGCTCTCGTCGACCACCACCAGCAGCGGCTCGGAACTGCCGGACTGCTGGACCACGGTGGTGGCAAAAGCGCCATGGACTTCGCGCTCCGGCGTGGCTGCCATGTTGAACAGCAGCACCCGGGTACCGGGCTGCGACGCCCAGTCAGATGCATCGGACGGGGCGTCTTCGCCATAGGCGGCTGGCGCCACGGCATGGACCGACACGGCGCCACCGAGCAGACGCTGCAGCAGGCCATGCAGACCCGCCATGGCGCGCTCACCCGGCGCATACGCATAAGGCAGCACCACCGCCTGGTTGGGCGCCACATGAAAGCCACGCAGCAGGCGCCGGAAGTACGCAGACTCCAGCGGTATGCGCAGCCCACGCGCAAGGCCTAGCTCGCGCCAGGCGGAAAATCCGGTCAACAGCAGGCGCGGCAACACCACCAGCGCCAGCAAGCTCAGCGCCATCAGATGCAACCAGGTGGCAGCGTTCTCCGAGCCGGGAGCCCGGATCGCCGTCACCTGGGCCAGGTCGGGCACGGGCAGCTGGCCCAGCCACGCGCCAGGCGCGAGAAACACCGAGAGCAAAACATGCACCGTCGCTGGGTCCAGAAAAGTGCTTTCCCAGCTGGCTCGGTATTCCAATGCCAGGCCACGCAGATACATGCCGGCAATCACGCCAAGCGCGAACATGGCAGCCCCCAGGTGCAGCAGCCGCGTGGCGCGCGCCCGGTACAGCGCAGCAGCAATCGATGCCCATTCACCGGAAACCGCCACCAGCCACGGACCGACGGGCGTTGCGCCCCTGCGACTGCGCTGGCGGCGCCAGCCGGCACCCAGGGCCGTCAATGCCAACTGCAACAAGCCCGGCAACTGCAACTGCCCCAACCGAAGCAGCGGGCTCAGCAGCAGCACCAGATAAACCAGCAGGTTCCACACCAGCAGCAGCAGCACCGGCGGCGACAACACGTTGATGCGCTGCGAGCCGCCCATGCGATCGGCCCACAGGCCGGACACGAAGGCCACCAGCACCAGCGCGGTGCCGACCCAGGGCCGCCACGCCAGCGCATGCAAGCCCTGGCGCAGCACGGGAAACCGCTCCTGCAAGCGCTCCAGCACCAGCCCTGCGCGCTCGGCGACGAAGCGCTCGGGTGCGGCCGATTCGCCCACTGCGGCTGCGCCGGCCTGACTGGCCCAGGCGCGATCGGTGTCGGTCCAGTGCGTGCCGGTGCGGTCGGCGGTCTCGATCACCCGCACCGCGGTCACGGCCAGCGCCTGGGTCTCGTTGAACGTGTTGTCCGTCATCGGCACGGTTCGGCTGCGGCAGGTGCCGGGCACGGCACCGCATGAATACTGAGCCGCAAGGTCACGCCGGCGCCATCCCGTTGGCCCGCTTGCTCGCGGCCGCATCGGGCCCGGACAGGAACACCAGCAGTTCGGCGGACTGCACCGACTTGTCACTGGCGCTGGACAGCGCCGCACAAAACGCCGTGATGCTCTGGATCTCGTCGGGCAACGCGCCCAGCACATCGATACCGGGAACATGCATCAATTCGCTCAACTGCTGAAAACCGAGTTCCACGTCGCCGCGAGCCACAAGGCTGGCAACCGGCACACCGGGAGGTGCCTGCACGACGCGCGCTGCCACCTGCGCGGCGATGCCCCAGCGTTCGAACAGCCCGACCAGGTAGGTCCCGCTCGGTCCGGTCGAATACCCCAGTGTGCGGGCGGCCAGTACCGCCGCCTTGACCGCGTCGCCCGAGCCAACGTCGGGCCGCGGCGCACCGGCGCGTACCGCCATGCCGATGCCCGAGTGCGCGATGGCGACCCGGCTGCCTTGCACGAGCTTGCCAGCGGCGATCAGCTTGTCGATGGCCGCGGCAGCCAGCACCACGACGTCGACCGCTTCGCCTGCCTGGACGCGTCGCGCCACGTCGACACCGCCCGCGCTTTCGAGCGAGATCGTCTGACCTTTGTCGCGACCATATCGGGCCGACAATTCGGCCAGTACCTCGCGGGTCGCCATCGACGACAACACCTTGATCGGTTCAACACCCACGCGACACTCCTTTGCTCAATGGGATTGCGCACCAGACGGACCCTGGTTCCGGCCCGGTCGCGGCGGCGCAGGGCCTGCGCGCAGACCGGCATCAGCGCCAGTACCCTGGCTTGATTATCGGCCTTGCAAACAGGCTGCCGAATACGACAGGCTCAATGAGAATGGCCGTGCTCAGGATTCACCCTGCGGCAGGCCGGCAAGGTACAGCCCGCGGAAATAGCTGTTGCGCACGGCCGGATCGATGCCGACGAACAGTCGGTCGTAAAACGCTTCGGAGAAGTCTGGCTGCATCTCGCGCAGCCGGGTCAGCGCAGCCGTAGCCGGCCCAAACCGACCGAGGTTGCCGAGGATCGACGCCCAGTTGGCATAGACCCAGAACGTGGCGGTCTGATGTCGCGTCGCCGCCCGCGCCAGCACCTCGGCCTGCACGAAATCCCCCATGGCCGCCAGCGTATTGGCGTGCATGGTCTGGATACCCCAGATCACCGGCCCGATCGGACTGAGCCGGGCCGCCGCCTCGAAGCCGGCCAGTGCCTGCACATGGTGCCCACTGAGAAACTGCACCGAGGCCAGCGCGTAATGGGCCAGTGAAAAGCTGGGGTTGAGCGCAGCCGCAGTCTGCAGTTCGGCGAGCGCGGAACCGAAATCTCCCTGCCCGGCCAGAACCCGTCCCAGCACCAGATGCGCCAGCGGTTCCTTGTCGTCGATCGCCAGCGCGCACAGGGCGCCATCGCGTGCCAGCAGCTGCGCATGATGCGCTTCCTCGAAAGCCTGGTGCGACCCGGTGAAATGGCTGTAAGCCAGGAAGGCATGGGCGGCGGCAAACTGCGGATCGAGCGCGATCGCCTGGGCGAAATGCTGCTGGGCCTGCGCACTCGCATCCTTGCTGTATTGCCAGTAGTGCCACAGCCCGCGCTGGTACAGGTCCCAGGCATCGAGGTTGTCGACCGGCTTGCGCCGCGCCCGTTCCTGTTCGGAGCGGGACAATTGCGGTTCGATCGCGCCGGCAATGATCAACGCGATCTCGTCCTGCAGTTGCAGCACGTCGGCGAAATCGCGATCGAAGCGTTCGGCCCACAGGCTCTTGCCGCTGGCAGCGTCGATCAGCTGCGCCGAGATGCGGATCCGGTTGCCACTCTTGCGCACACTGCCTTCCACCACGTGGCGCACGCCCAGTTCGCGCCCGACCTGACGCACGTCGGGCGAACGCCCGCGGAAAGAGAAACTCGAAATTCGCCCGATCACCATCAGCCAACGATAACGCGACAAGGCCGTCAGCAGGTCTTCGGCGATACCGTCGGCAAAATAGGCCTGGTCGGGGTCGTCGCTGAAGTTGTGGAACGGCAGCACGGCGATTGACGGCTTGTCCATGTCGAGCCTGGCCACCGGCTCCGTTACGCCGATCAGCGCGTCGCCATCGGGCGCGACCCAGCGGTAAGCGCGCACCGGATGCGCGATGTTCTTGACATGCTGCTCGCCCTGGTCGTCAAAGCGGGCCTCGACCTTGCCGCGCACGGCGCCCTGAACCGCGTCGGACACGACAATCCCCCCCGGCTCGGCCAGTGCTTCGAGACGTGCAGCGATGTTGACGCCGTCGCCAAACACCGTGCCATCGGTCCGCTCCATCACATCGCCCAGATGCACGCCGATGCGAAACCGCATCTGTTGTTGCTGCGGCAACGCACCAGCCGTCGCATTGAGCAGCTCCTGCACCGAACGCGCCGTCTCGACGGCACCCGTCGCGGTGTCGAACACGGCGAAGACCGAATCCCCGGCCATGTCCATGATCCGACCCTGGCGAGCCTCGATCTGGGACTTGAATATCGAACGCGCCGCGTCCAGTGCGGCCATCGTGGCTGCTTCATCGGCCTGCATCAGGCGTGAGAACCCCGAAACATCCGCCGCCAGTATGGCCGCCAGCCGCTGTCGGACGTTGCTCTGGGTCATGGGAAGTTGCTCCAACCAACACCCAACAGCCAAGGCCGGCGTCAGGGCAAGAATCGCATCTTAGGCCAATGTCGCTGGTGTGGCAAAACTCTGTGCCGCTGCACCGGTCGCTGACCGGTGCAATACCGGGCCAAATGATCCGGTGCAAAATGGACCGATCCAATTTCTGGCAACCAACCTTCATCGGACATTCATACATGCAACATATCGGATTCATCGGTGCCTCCGGACTCATGGGCCACGGCATCGCCAAGAACCTGCTGGCCAAGGGTTTCGCCCTGTCGCTGACCGTGCACCACAACCGCGAACGGGTTGCCGACCTGCTCGCCGCAGGTGCCGTTGAAGTCGCCGGACCGAAAGGCCTTGCCCAATGCGACGTGGTCTTCCTGTGCGTCACCGGTACGCCCCAGGTCGAGCAATGCCTGCTCGGGGACGAGGGTCTGCTGGCGCATGCCAGGTCCGGCATGGTGATCATCGATACCTCGACCAGCGAGCCAGAGTCGACCTTGCGCCTGGGTGACCTGTGCGCCTCGCGCGGCGTGACGCTGGTAGATGCCCCGCTGGCGCGTTCGGCGCCCGAGGCGGAACTGGGCAAGCTCAACACCATGGTCGGCGCCGCGCCAGACGTCTTCGCGCGTATCGAGCCGATTTTCAAAGCCTATTGCGAAAATATCTTCCATGTGGGCGGACCCAGCACGGGCCATACGATCAAGCTGCTGAACAACTTCGTGGCCCAGGCCATCTGTACCGCCACGGCCGAGGCGTTTGCGGTTGGCGCCAAGGCCGGTGCCGATCTGCGTCAACTGGTCAAGGTGATCTCGGCCGGCGGCGTCAACTCCGGATTGTTCCAGGCCATGGCCAAGACCTTGGACGGCGACTTCACCGGTCTGTCGTTCGAACTGGACAATGCGCGCAAGGACGTGCGCTACTACGGACACCTGGCTGAAATGGTGGGGGTGCCGGCGCCCGTCGGCCAGGCGGTGCACCAGACCCTGGCCATCGCCTCCTCGCTCGGCCATGGCGCAAAGTTCGTACCGGCGCTGGTCACGGCGCAGGAACAGTTGACCGGCGCGCGCATTGCACCGGCCACCTGAACCAACCACGCTGCCGTGCCGGCCAAGGGAGCTTGCGCCGGGCGGCCCCAAGTACCGGCGGGACGACCCGGCTCAGCGCTTCAGCTCAGCCACTTCTGGTGAAACTGCGCGTGGCCCAGCGCCGGATCGAGCTGGTACGACACGTAACCGATACGTTCATACAGGCGACAGGCGCTGCCATTGCCCGATAACACCTCCAGCGTCATCTTGCAGGCGCCGCGTTCCCGCGCGATCTGCTCGGCCAATGCCAGCATGCGCTGGGCGATTCGCCTGCCACGGTGGCTCGCGGCCACGGCCACGTCATGCACGTTCACCAGCGGTTTGCAGGCAAAGGTGGAGAATCCCTCGATGCAGTTGACCATGCCCACGACCCGCGCAGCGTCGAATGCGAGCACACTGAAGGCCTGGGGCCTGGCGGCAAGCGCGTCGACCAGATGGGTGCGGGCGTATTCGCTCAGTGCGTGGCCACCGCCTTCCGGATCGCGGGCATAGGCGTCCAGCATGTCGATCAGGGCCCGGCCATGGTCGGCGTTGCCGTAGTCGGCGCGCACGATCTGCACCGACTCCATGGCTGTTGGGCGAGGCGGCGTGCTCATGCGCTCACCGCCAGTGCGAGGCGCTCCGCACAGGCCTGGGCCTGGGCCGGGTCACGTGCCTCGACCATGACGCGTAGCAAGGGTTCGGTGCCGCTGGCACGGATCAGCACCCTGCCGCTGTCACCCAGTTCATCCGTCACCGCCTGGGTCTCCGCGGCAAGCCGGGTACTGGCCTTCCAGTCCTGCTCCGGCTGAAGGCGAACATTGATCAGCACCTGGGGAAACAACTGCAGGTCGGCCAGCAATTGCGCTGGCGAGCGGCCATTGCGCACGCAGGCTTGCAACACCTGCAACGCCGAGATCAGACCGTCGCCGGTGGTGTGCTTGTCGAGCGCCAGCAGGTGACCGGAACCTTCACCGCCGAGGATCCAGCGGTTCTTTTCGAGCTCTTCGAGCACATAGCGGTCGCCGACCCGGGCGCGCACAAAATGCACACCACGCGCCTTGAGCGCGACCTCCACCGCCATGTTCGTCATCAGCGTGCCGACAACCCCCGGCACATGTTCGTCGCGACCCAGGCGGTCATCGGCCAGCAGATACAGCAGTTCGTCACCATTGAACAGGCGACCCGCGGCATCGACCAGTTGCAGCCGGTCGGCGTCACCATCGAGGGCAATACCGAAATCGGCCTTGTGCGCACGCACCGCCTCGATCAGCGCCTGCGGATGGGTCGCGCCAACTTCATGGTTGATATTGAGCCCGTCGGGCGAACAGCCAATGGCCACCACCTCGGCACCGAGCTCGTGAAACACCATGGGAGCGATCTGGTAGGCAGCGCCGTGCGCGCCGTCGACGACGATCCTGAGGCCGCGCAGCGTCAGCTCGGACGAAAACGTGCTCTTGCAGAATTCGACATACCGGCCGGCCGCATCATCGAGACGGCGTGCCTTGCCCAGCGATGCGGAATCCACCCAGACCGGATCCTCGCGCAGCGCCGCTTCCACCGCCTCTTCCCAGACATCGGGCAATTTGGCGCCCTGGGCGCTGAAGAACTTGATGCCGTTGTCGGGAAACGGATTGTGGCTGGCACTGATGACCACACCCAGCGAGGCTCGCTGGGCCCGCGTCAGATAGGCCACACCCGGCGTGGGCAAGGGCCCGAGCAGCACCACGTCGACACCTGCCGAATTGAAGCCACTCTCCAGCGCACTCTCGAGCATGTAACCGGAAATGCGGGTGTCCTTGCCGATCAGCACGGTCGGGCGCTCCTCCGAGCGCTTGAGCACGCGGCCAACGGCGTGGGCCAGGTGCAACACGAAGTCGGGTGTGATCGGAGGGATTCCCACCGTGCCGCGAATGCCATCAGTACCAAAATATTGTCGTGCCATTGTCTTTCTTCTCCTTCTCCCAGGGTCCGGGTTCAGACACCCTTGTTCCTTGCACCTGTATGGCGCGGTCCACTGCAGCGGCTAACCGATCGCGTTGAGCACGGCCAGCGCCTGCACTGTCTCTCGCACATCGTGCACCCGCACGACGCTGGCCCCCCGCTCCACCGCCAACAAGGCCGCAGCGACACTGGGCACCATCCGCGCGTGCAGCTCGAGCGAGGCCAGGCTGGCCAGCGAGCGACTGGTCGCCGTGGCCAGCGAGGACTTGCGCGACCAGCCGGCAAGCAACGGGTATCCAGCGGCCAGCAACTCGCGCTGGCGCGCCAGCAAGCTGAAATTCTGCGCCACCGTCTTGCCGAAGCCGATTCCGGGATCGAGCACGATGCGCTGCGGCGCGACACCGCATGCCTGCAACCGAGCCGCCGCGTCGCGCAGGAACGCCAGTACCTGGGGCACGACGTCGCCTTGCATCGGCTCAGCCTGCATGGTCTGCGGCTCGCGGTGCATGTGCATCAGACATACGCCGCAATCGGGATAACGCGCCACCATGGCCACCGCGCCGCTCTGGCGCAGCGCCCAGATGTCGTTGATGATGTCCACGCCCAGGTCGAGCACGGCCTGCATGACCTCGGGCTTGTAGGTGTCGACCGATATCGGCACACCCATGCCCACCGCCGCTTGCACGACCGGCAAGACTCGCGCCAGTTCATCTTCGAGGGACAAGGGCAAGGCGCCCGGGCGACTGGACTCTCCGCCGATGTCGAGCACATGTGCGCCATCGGCCAGGAGTTGCTCGCAATGGCGCAGCGCAGCACTGGTCGAAGCGTGCTGCCCACCGTCAGAGAACGAGTCCGGCGTGACATTGACGATGCCCATCACACAGGGACGCGTCAAGTCCAGTTGGAATCGGGAGGTTTGCCAGATCATCGTTATTACGCAAAAAATGGGGCCAGGGCCCCATTTTCCGATTCAGCGACGCATACTCCTGCGTTCAAGCTGCCGTAGGTGCAGGCTCGGTTGCCACCACCGGGGGACCGCCAGCGCCACCGCTGCCGCCAGTGGCAGGCGTGCGCGGAATCCAGTCCTTCGGAGGGCGGGGCGGCTTGCCGGACATGATGTCGTCGAGCTGGTCGCTGTCGATGGTCTCGTATTCCAGCAAGGCCTTGGCCATTGCATGCATCTTGTCCTGGTTGTCCTCGATCAGCTTGCGCGCCTGTGCATATTGCTGGTCGATGATGCGCCGTACCTCGGCGTCCACCTTTTGCATGGTCTGCTCGCTCATGTTGGTGGTCTTGGTCACCGAGCGGCCCAGGAATACCTCGCCCTCGTTGTCGGCATACACCATCGGGCCCAGCGCGTCGGTCATGCCGTAGCGGGTGACCATGTCACGCGCGATATGGGTTGCGCGCTCGAAGTCGTTGCTGGCACCGGTCGTCATCTGGTGCATGAACACTTCTTCGGCGATACGCCCGCCGAACAACATGCTGATCTGGTTCAACATGTATTCGCTGTCGTAGCTGTAGCGATCTTCGGCCGGCAAGCTCATCGTCACACCCAGTGCGCGACCGCGCGGGATGATGGTGACCTTGTGCACCGGATCACACTTGGGCAACATGCGCCCGATCAGCGCGTGGCCGGACTCGTGGTACGCGGTATTGATGCGCTCGGTCTCGGGCATCACCATGCTCTTGCGCTCCGGCCCCATCAGGATCTTGTCCTTGGCCTTCTCGAAATCCTGCATCTCCACCACGCGTGCATTGCGACGAGCCGCCATCAGTGCTGCTTCGTTACACAGGTTGGCCAGATCGGCACCGGACATGCCGGGCGTGCCGCGCGCAATGATGTTGGAGCTGACATCCTGGCCCAATGGCACCTTGCGCATGTGCACGTTGAGGATCTGCTCACGCCCGCGGATGTCGGGCAACGTCACATACACCTGACGGTCGAAACGGCCCGGACGCAACAAAGCGGCATCGAGGATGTCCGGCCGGTTGGTGGCGGCGACGACGATCACGCCGACATTGGTCTCGAAACCGTCCATCTCGACCAGCATCTGGTTCAGGGTCTGCTCGCGCTCGTCATTGCCGCCGCCAAGGCCCGCACCACGCTGGCGCCCGACCGCGTCGATCTCGTCGATGAAGATGATGCAGGGCGCGTTTTTCTTGGCGTTGTCGAACATGTCGCGCACCCGCGCGGCGCCGACACCGACAAACATTTCGACGAAGTCCGAACCCGAGATCGAGAAGAACGGTACCTTGGCTTCGCCGGCAATTCCCTTGGCCAGCAGCGTCTTGCCGGTACCGGGCGGCCCGACCAGCAACAAGCCGCGCGGAATTCGACCGCCGAGTTTCTGGAAGCGCTGAGGATCCTTGAGGAAGTCGACGACCTCCTTGACCTCTTCCTTGGCCTCGTCGCACCCCGCGACGTCGGCAAAGGTAACCTGGTTGGTGCTCTCGTCGAGCATGCGTGCCTTGCTCTTGCCAAAGCTGAACGCGCCGCCTTTTCCGCCGCCTTGCATCTGGCGCATGAAATAGACCCAGACTCCGATCAGCAACAGCATCGGACCCCAACTCACGAGCAGGGTCATCAGCAGCGAACCTTCCTCGCGCGGCTTGACGTCGAACTTCACGTCGTTGTTGATCAGGTCACCGATCAGGCCCCGATCGAGGTAGGTGGCGGTGGTGCGGATCTTGCGGTCGTCATTGGTGACGGCGATGATCTCGGTGCCACCCTGACCCTCCTGGATCAGCGCGCTCTTGATGCGTTTGCCACGCACTTCCTCGAGGAAGTCCGAGTACCCCATATAGCCCGAACTGGCAGCACTGCGGGTGTCGAACTGCTTGAAAACAGTAAACAACACCATGGCAATGACCAGCCATACGGCAACTTTAGAAAACCACTGATTATTCAAACGAGGCTCCAATCCTGGGGCGACAATAGGCCCAATGGGCAGTTCTGGGCCATTTTAGGCTTTTCAAGATGCCCTGCCGGGTATTTGCAACGGTTCAACCACAGTATCTGCACGGTATTGCCGTTGATCAAGGCGGCAGTGCCGGCAGGCTCAGGACGGTGCCACCAGCTTCAGACCCAGGCCGACCAGAAACGTTTCCGAAGACTTGTCGCGCGAGGCCTTCGGCTTGAACGGCTTTACCACCAGAAACGATTCCTTGAACAGTTTTACCAACTCGCTGTAGCCGCTGCCATGGAATACCTTGACCACCAGCGCACCCTGCGGCTTCATATGCTGCTGGCTAAATTCCACCGCCAACTCGACCAGATGGGCGATTCGCGCGGTGTCGGCGGCGGCAATGCCGGAGAGGTTGGGCGCCATGTCGGACACCACAAGGTCGGCCAGCCGCCCGTCCATGGCGCCGGCCACCCGGGCCAGCATCGCGGGTTCGCGAAAATCGCCCTGCAGGAAGGTCACGCCCTCGATCGGCTCCATCGGAAGGATATCCAGCGCGATGATGCTGCCATTGAGTTCGCCTACTGCCGCGCCGCCGCCGGTAGCCGACTTGGGCGACAGGCGATTACGCGCATACTGGCTCCATGCCCCTGGTGCGCTGCCCAGGTCCACCACCATGTGCCCGGGCCGGATCAGCTGGAACGACTCGTCGATCTCCTTGAGCTTGTAGGCGGCACGCGCCCGGTAGCCATCGCGCTGCGCCATCTTGACGTAGGGATCGTTGATGTGGTCGTGCAACCAGGCCTTGTTGAGCTTCTTCTTGCTCTTGGGCTTGGCCTCGGCATCGGTTTTGGTATTCATGACTGCTTCCATTGTTTCCGCGCCGACGGACGCATGCGCGTCAGGGGCAGTCCCGAAGACCCTGTGCTTCGGTCGATAATAGCGCCATGCCTCAAATACAGCTCACACCCGCGCAGCGCAAGGAACACCGGGCCAACGCCCATCACCTGGACCCGGTCGTGATGATTGGCAATGACGGCTGGACTCCCGCTGTCAAGAAGGAAACCGAAGCCGCACTCGATGCCCATGGCCTGATCAAGGTCCGGGTCTTTTCCGACGATCGCAGTGCCCGCGAATCCCTGTTTCTGGCCATCGCCGACGAACTCGCTGCGGCACCGATCCAGCACATCGGCAAACTGCTGGTGCTGTGGCGCCCTGTGCCCGAACGCGAAAAAGCGATCGACGAGGATCGCGGCGCCGGCCCACGTGACGTCAAGGTCGTCAAATACAGCAAACGCGGCGGTCAACGACCCGAAGTCAAGACCTTGCGTGTGCTCGGCAACCAGCGCCTGACCCCGGGCGGGCAGGTCAAGCGGGCCAAGAAGGTGCGACAGATCAGCATCAAGAAGCGCAGTCAAACCTGAGCCGACGGTTGCGGCCAGGCCATGCGCCAGAAGGTGATGGCCGCGCACAACCACTGCAGCAGCAACATCACGCTGCCAACCGAATGCCACAATGGCAGGTTGCTGCGGGCCACGATCCGCGGCGCAACGGCAAATTCGACCAGCAGGGCCAGCAACACGCCGGCCAGCACGAAACCCCGGGCGCCACCGGCACGCGCGGACCAGGCGGCGCTGGTCCCCATGATCGAGGCACCGAGCAAGGCAATACCCAGCACGGTGGAGACCATGGCCTGAACACCGAACAACTGCGCTGCGATGTTCCCGGCCATCGCTTTCTCGGGCAGATACGCAAACAGCAAGGGTACGATCCCGAAAATCAGCGTCGTCAGGCTGCCCCACCACAAGGCGGCGAGCCACAGCGGCCAGGCGCGCAAGGCCTCAGATGTACTGGACTGCGACAATTTCGTAGTGCCGGGTTCCGCCAGGTGCCACCACTTCGGCGCTGTCACCGACTTCCTTGCCGATCAGCGCGCGTGCGATAGGGCTGCCGATGTTGATCAGGCCCAGTTTGAGATCGGCTTCGTCCTCGCCGACGATCTGGTACTTGGCCTTCTGGCCGGAGTCCTCGTCCTCGAGTTCGACGGTGGCACCGAACACCACGCGGCCACTGGCATCCAGCGCGGTCGGATCGATGATCTGCGCCGCCGACAACTTGCCTTCGACTTCCTGGATCCGCCCTTCGATGAAACCCTGGCGATCCTTGGCCGCCTCGTATTCCGCGTTCTCGCTCAGGTCGCCCTGGGCGCGCGCTTCGGCGATCGCGCCGATGACCCAGGGGCGATCGACCGTCTTCAGGCGATGCAACTCTGCCTTGAGCTTGTCGGCGCCGCGTTTGGTAATGGGGATTGTGGCCATGAAAACTTCCGTCCAAAAAAATTTCAGGGAGCACATGGCGCGCTGCGCCGGGTGCTCCCTGAGGGGCTGATTGAATTATGCCGCGAGTTGTCGATGCAGCTCTTGCAACGAAATCACGCCCAGATCATCCAGGTATTGCATACCCTCGACCGTGGCCTCTGCACCGGCGATCGTCGTGATCGTCGTCACACGGGCCGCCAGCGCCGAGGTACGGATCTGACCGGAGTCGGCAATCGCATTGCGCCGCTCTTCGACCGTGTTGACAACCAACGAGATTTCGTCGTTCTTGATCATGTCCACGATATGCGGCCGGCCTTCGGTCACCTTGTTGACGATCTGGCATGGCAGGCCGGCAGCAACCATCGCCGCTGCCGTGCCCTTGGTGGCAATCAACTCGAAGCCCATCGCATGCAGGCCACGGGCAATCTCCACCGCACGCGGCTTGTCATTCTGCTTGACCGAGATAAATGCCTTGCCCGAGCGCGGCAACTTGGTGCCCGCCGCGATCTGCGATTTCACAAAGGCCTCGCCAAACGTCTTGGCACTGCCCATGACCTCGCCAGTGGACTTCATCTCGGGGCCCAGAATGGTGTCGACGCCCGGGAATTTGACGAACGGGAACACTGCCTCCTTCACGCTGAAATACGGCGGCGTCACTTCGGCGCCAATGCCCTGGGCATCGAGGCTCTGGCCGACCATGCAGCGCGCCGCGACCTTGGCCAGCTGAATACCGGTCGCCTTGCTGACGAACGGCACGGTGCGCGACGCGCGCGGATTGACCTCGAGCACGAAGATCACGTCCTGCTCGACGCCTTGTGCGTCACGCAGCTGCTGAATCGCGAACTGCACGTTCATCAGGCCGACCACATTGAGCGCACGCGCCATCGCCGCCGTCTGCTTCTTGAGTTCGGCCACCGTTGCCGCCGACAGGTAGTACGGCGGCAATGAACATGCCGAGTCGCCACTGTGCACGCCGGCCTGCTCGATGTGTTCCATGACACCCCCGATGAACACCCGTTCACCGTCGCAGACTGCATCCACGTCGCATTCGATCGCGTCGTTCAGGAAACGATCAAGCAGCACCGGCGAATCGTGCGACACCTTGACCGCCTCGCGCATGTAGCGCTCGA
>JBDTMH010000019.1:0-35605 GCA_039934375.1 Burkholderiaceae bacterium
GGGACCCTCCGTGCTGCGCACTGCGGGATTCGCCTTGGGGCGGCCCGGCGGCTCACTGCGACCCTCCGTGCTGCGCACTGCGGGATTCGCCTTGGGGCGGCCCGGCGGCTCATGACCAGGCGCCCCGCTTGGACGGCGGAATCAGTGGCGCTGGCGCCGAACCGAAATCCTGCTCCACTGTGGGTCCGGGGTAATGGAACTGCACCGGGCCGTCCGGGCGGGCATGCACGTATTGCGACACCAGTGGATCCTCGCTCTTGCGCACATCCTCGGGGCGGCCTTGTGCAGCCACCTTGCCGTTGGCAAGAATGATCACATGGTCGGCAATCTCGAATGTCACTTCGAGTTCATGCGAGACGAACACACTGGTCAGGCCCATCGAGTCGTTGAGTTGCCGGATCAGCCGTGCTGCCGTGCCCAGCGAGATCGGATCGAGACCGGAAAACGGCTCGTCGTACATCACCAGTTCCGGATCCAGCGCGATGGCCCGTGCCAACGCGACCCGGCGCGCCATGCCGCCGGATATCTCGCTGGGCATCAGATGACGCGCGCCACGCAGGCCGACGGCATTGAGTTTCATCAGCACGATGTCCCGGATCATGCCTTCGGGAAGGGTGGAGTGTTCGCGCAAAGGGAAGGCCACGTTCTCGAACACGCTCAGATCGGCAAACAACGCACCAAACTGGAACAGCATGCCCATGCGCCGGCGCGCAGCATACAGCTGCTGCTGATCCAGCTTACCTACATCCTCGTACCCATCGGTCCCGTACAGGCGCAGCTCGCCCTTCTGGGCCCGGTTCTGGCCCCCGATCAGGCGCAAAATCGTGGTTTTTCCGCCACCCGAAGCACCCATCAACGCGGTGACTTTGCCACGCGGAACGGTCAGCGAGATGCCGTCCAGAATCACCCGTTCTCCGTAGCCGAAGGTCAGGTCACGCAGTTCTACGAGGGGATCTGGGAAGGATGGGGCCATGCAAAAAACAAATACCGGCAGCAGGCCGGCCGCCAAATGATACGGGATTTCAGTCTCACCGCGGCAGGTCGCTGAATCCCATCAGGAACTCGTCCACCGCCCGTGCCGCCTGCCGGCCTTCCCGGATCGCCCATACCACCAGGCTCTGACCCCGACGCATGTCACCCGCCGCAAATACCTTGGCGACATTGGTGGCATATCCGCCAGAGAATTCGGTGCTGGCACGCGCGTTGCCGCGGGTGTCCTTCTCGACGCCGAAAGCATCCAGCACCGAGGCCACCGGGGACACGAAGCCCATCGCCAGCAGCACCATATCGGCGGGCAGCACCTTTTCGGACCCCGGCACCTCAAGCATCTTGCCGTCTTTCCATTCGACCCGCACCGTCTTGAGGCCCTTGACACGCCCCTTCTCGCCCAGAAACTCCTTGGTCGAGATCGCGAACTCGCGGTCGCATCCTTCGTCATGGCTGGAACTGGTGCGCAGCTTGATCGGCCAGTACGGCCAGGTCATGGGTCGGTTTTCCTCGATCGGCGGCTGCGGCAGCAGTTCGAACTGCGTCACGCTCTTGGCACCGTGCCGGTTGCTGGTGCCCACGCAGTCGCTTCCGGTATCGCCGCCACCGATGACGATCACGTGCTTGCCGTCGGCCCGCAACTGGTCGCGCACCTTGTCACCCGCATTGACCTTGTTCTGCTGGGGCAGGAACTCCATCGCGAAATGCACACCCTTGAGGTCGCGGCCCGGCACCGGCAAGTCGCGCGACTGCTCGGCTCCACCGCTCAGCAGTACCGCGTCGAAATCCTGCTGCAACTGCTCGGCATCGATGATTTCCCTGGCTCCGTTCGTGACTTTGCTTTCCTTGGGGAGTTCGCCGATCAGCACACCGGTGCGGAACACCACGCCTTCGGCCTGCATCTGCCCGACCCGACGGTCGATGTGCGACTTCTCGAGCTTGAAATCCGGAATGCCATAGCGCAGCAGGCCACCGATCCGGTCGTTCTTTTCGAACACGGTCACGTCGTGGCCCACCCGCGCCAACTGCTGCGCCGCCGCCAGTCCGGCCGGGCCGGAACCGACCACGGCAACCGATTTGCCGGTGCGATGCTTGGCCTTGTACGGCTTGACCCAGTCGTTGGCCCAGGCTTTGTCACTGATCGCGTGCTCGATCGACTTGATGCCCACGGCATCGTCGTTGACGTTCAGCGTACACGCCGCTTCGCACGGTGCCGGACAGATCCGCCCGGTGAACTCCGGAAAATTGTTGGTGCTGTGCAGCACGGCCGCGGCATTTTTCCAGTCGCCCTGGTAGATCAGGTCGTTGAAGTCCGGAATGATGTTGTTGACCGGGCAACCGCTGTTGCAGAACGGCGTGCCGCAATCCATGCAGCGCGCAGCCTGGATCTTGGCGCGCCCGTCGTCCAGCGCCAGCACGAACTCGCGGTGTTCCTTGACCCGCTCCTCGATCGGCCGGTAAGCCTCTTCCTGTCGCGGGTACTCCATGAATCCGGTGATTTTTCCCATGTCCAATCCTGCTGCTGTCTGTCGCTGTACGGGTTACTTGGCTGCCACGGCACTGGCTTTGGCAGTCACGGCTGGCGCTGGCCGGGTTGCCGGTTTGGCGCTGGAATCGGCTGCCTTGCGTGCAGCGATCTCGGCCAGAGCACGCTTGTATTCGATCGGGAAGACCTTGACGAAACGGGCTCGGCTGGCCTCCCAGTTGTCCAGTAGGTCGCGTGCACGTTTGCTGCCGGTCCAGCGGTTGTGGTCCTGCAGCATCTTCTTCAATTGCACCTCGTCCGACTGTCCGCGATGCCACACCGCCGGGTCGATCATGGCCTGCTGCTCACGGGCCGGCAACACGTTCTCCAGCGACACCATCGCAGTATTACAGCGCTGCGCGAATTTTCCGTCCTCGTCGTAGACATAGGCGATGCCGCCACTCATGCCGGCGGCGAAATTGCGACCGGTCTGGCCCAGCACCGCCACCGTGCCGCCAGTCATGTACTCGCATCCATGGTCACCCGTGCCTTCGACCACGGTGGTGGCCCCTGACAAGCGAACGGCAAAGCGCTCACCAGCCACGCCGCCAAAGAATGCCTCACCGTTGGTCGCGCCATACAACGCGGTGTTTCCGATGATGATGTTGCGCGTCGGATCGCCGCGGAACTCGATGCTCGGACGGACCACGATGCGCCCGCCACTAAGTCCCTTGCCGGTGTAGTCGTTGGCGTCGCCGATCAGGTACAGCGAGATCCCGTTGGCCAGGAAGGCGCCGAAGGACTGGCCGCCAGTGCCCTCGAGCTGGATCCGGATCGTGTCGTCCGGCAGGCCCTCGGGATGCACCTTGGTCAGCGCGCCAGACAACATGGCGCCGACCGAGCGGTTCACGTTGTGCACCACCTCGATGAACTTGACCTTCTCGCCGCGCTCGAAGGCCGCGCGCGAACGCTCGATCAGCACACGGTCGAGCGCGCGATCGAGCCCGTGGTCCTGCTCCTGGACATGGAAACGCGCGACATCGGCCGGAACCTTGGGCTGGGCGAACAAGCGGCTGAAGTCCAGGCCACGGGCTTTCCAGTGGCTGATGCTGCGCACGGTGTCCAGCAGGTCGGAACGGCCGATCATGTCGTCGAACTTGCGGATTCCGAGCTGGGCCATGATCTGGCGCACCTCCTCGGCGACAAAGAAGAAGAAGTTGACGACATGCTCCGGCTTGCCGGCGAACTTCTTGCGCAACACCGGATCCTGCGTGGCAACACCCACCGGACAGGTGTTGAGGTGGCACTTGCGCATCATGATGCAGCCCTGTACCACCAGCGGTGCGGTCGCAAAACCGAACTCGTCCGCGCCGAGCAAGGCGCCGATGGCGACGTCACGGCCGGTTTTCATCTGGCCGTCGGCCTGCACGCGGATACGGCCGCGCAGGCGGTTCAGCACCAAGGTCTGCTGGGTTTCCGCCAGGCCAATTTCCCACGGGCTGCCCGCATGCTTGATCGACGACCACGGCGAGGCGCCGGTGCCGCCGTCGTGGCCGGCGATCACCACATGGTCACTCTTGCATTTGGCGACACCCGCGGCAATGGTGCCAACGCCGATTTCGCTGACCAGCTTGACACTGATGCTGGCGTGAGGCGCGACGTTCTTCAGGTCGTGGATCAGCTGCGCCAGATCCTCGATCGAATAGATGTCATGGTGCGGTGGCGGCGAAATCAGGCCGACGCCGGGGACCGAATAACGCAGCTTGCCGATGTAGTCAGACACTTTGCCGCCGGGCAGCTGGCCACCCTCGCCCGGCTTGGCACCTTGCGCCATCTTGATCTGGATCTGATCCGCACTGTTGAGGTATTCGGCCGTGACGCCGAACCGGCCGGACGCGACCTGCTTGATGCGCGAGCGCAGCGAATCACCCTGGTTCAGCACATAGTTGGATTCGACGACATCGTGGCCCATGATGTCGCCCAGGGTCTGGCCCTGGTTGATCGGGATGCCCTTGAGCTCCTGGCGATAACGCGCCGGGTCTTCACCACCCTCGCCGGTATTGCTCTTGCCGCCAATGCGGTTCATCGCCACGGCCAGTGTGGCATGGGCCTCGGTGGAGATGGAGCCGAGTGACATCGCGCCAGTGGCAAAGCGCTTGACGATCTCGCTCGCCGGCTCCACCTCGTCCACCGAGATCGCCTTGGACGGATCGATCCTGAACTCGAACAGGCCGCGCAGCGTCATGTGCCGACGCGACTGGTCGTTGATCAGCTGGGCGTATTCCTTGTAGGTATTCCAGTTGTTGGCGCGCGCACTGTGCTGCAGCTTGGCAATCGCATCCGGCGACCACATGTGCTCCTCGCCGCGGGTTCTCCAGGCGTATTCGCCGCCGCTGTCAAGCATGTCCTCGAGCACCGGATCGTCCCCGAACGCTGCCTTGTGCATGCGGATCGCCTCTTTGGCGATCTCGAACACACCGATACCCTCGACCCGGCTGGGTGTACCGGGAAAATACTGGTCGACCGTCACCGTATTGAGGCCGATCGCCTCGAACAGCTGGGCGCCACAGTAGCCCATGTAGGTCGACACGCCCATCTTGGACATGATCTTGGACAGGCCCTTGCCAACTGCCTTGATGTAGTTGGCGATTGCCTTTTCAGCGCTCAGATCGCCCGACAGGTGCTGGTGGATGTCACACAGTGTCTCCAGCGCCAGGTAGGGGTGAACCGCTTCCGCACCAAAGCCGGCGAGTGCGGCGAAATGGTGCACCTCACGGGCACTGCCAGTCTCCACCACCAGGCCGGCCGAAGTGCGCAGACCCTCGCGCACCAGATGCTGGTGCACTGCGCTGAGCGCCAGCAGCGCCGGGATCGCAATCTGGTTGGCGCTGACACGCCGGTCAGAGATGATCAGGATGTTCTTGCCGCCCCGGATCGCGTCCACCGCCTCGGCGCACAAGGAAGCCAACTTGGCCTCGACGCCTTCGTAGCCCCAGGCCAGCGGATAGGTGATGTCCAGCGAGCTGGAGCGGAACTTGCCGTGGGTGTGGCGCTCGATGTCGTACAGCTTGGCCATGTCCGCCAGGTCGAGCACGGGCTGTGCGACTTCGAGTCGCATTGGGGGGTTGACCTGGTTGATGTCCAGCAGGTTCGGCTTGGGGCCGATGAAAGACACCAGCGACATCACGATGGACTCGCGGATCGGGTCGATCGGCGGGTTCGTCACCTGCGCGAACAACTGCTTGAAGTAGTTGTACAGCGGCTTGTTCCTGTCCGACAACACGGCCAGCGGGCTGTCGTTGCCCATGGATCCGATCGCCTCTTCGCCGGCCATGGCCATCGGCCCCATCAGGAACTTGATGTCTTCCTGGGTGTAGCCGAATGCCTGCTGGCGGTCGAGCAGCGTGGTGGTTTCGATCGCAACGCCATGCGGTGTCGCAGGCACGGCCGTCGCCGCGCCTGGCTTGGCCTTGGCCTGGGCATCGACATCGTCCAGGCGCACCCGCAGGTTCTCGATCCACTGCTGATAGGGCTTGATGTTGGCAAGGTTGGACTTGAGCTCCTCGTCGTCGATCATGCGACCCTGTTCCAGATCGATCAGAAACATCTTGCCTGGCTGAAGACGCCACTTGCGCACGATCTTGTTCTCGGGCACCGGGAGCACGCCCGACTCCGACGCCATGATGACCTGGTCGTCGTCGGTGACACAGTAACGCGACGGACGCAGGCCATTGCGGTCCAGCGTCGCACCGATCTGGCGGCCATCGGTGAATACGATGGAAGCCGGGCCATCCCATGGCTCGAGCATGGCGGCATGGTATTCGTAGAACGCCTTGCGCCGTGGATCCATCGTCGTATGTTGTTCCCACGGCTCGGGAATCATCATCATCACTGCCTGGCTGATCGGATAGCCGGCCATCGTCAACAGTTCCAGGCAGTTGTCAAAGGTGGCAGTGTCAGACTGGCTTGCGAAACTGATCGGATACAGCTTTTGCAGATCTGCGCCCAGCACTGGCGAAGACATCACACCTTCGCGCGCCTTCATCCAGTTGTAGTTGCCCTTGACCGTATTGATTTCACCGTTGTGTGCGACATAGCGATACGGGTGTGCGAGCGGCCACTCCGGGAAGGTGTTGGTCGAGAAGCGCTGATGCACCAGCCCCAGCGCCGAAACGCAACGGGCATCTTCGAGATCCCGGAAATACTCCCCGACCTGACCGGCCAGCAGCAGGCCCTTGTAGACCACCGTGCGGCTGGACATGCTTGGAACGTAGTATTCCTTGCTGTGCTTGAGCTTGAGTCGCTGGATCGATGCGCTGGCGGTCTTGCGGATCACGTACAACTTGCGCTCGAGCGCATCCTGCACGATGACGTCGTTGCCGCGGCCGATGAAAACCTGGCGCATCACGGGTTCTTTCAGGCGCACGGTGGGCGACATTGGCATGTCGGTGTTGACCGGTACATCGCGCCAACCGAGCAATACCTGGCCCTCGGCCTTGATCGCCCGCTCCATCTCGTGTTCACACGCCATGCGCGAGGCATGCTCCTTGGGCAGAAAGATCATGCCCACGCCATATTCGCCCGGGGAGGGCAGAAACACACCTTGCGCCGCCATCTCCTCGCGATACAAGGCATCGGGCAGCTGGATCAGAATCCCGGCGCCATCGCCCATCAGGCTGTCCGCACCGACCGCACCACGGTGGTCGAGGTTCTGCAGGATCTTCAGCGCATTCCTGACGATGTCGTGGGATTTGACGCCCCGGATATTGGCCACGAAGCCGACACCGCAGGAGTCATGTTCATTTGCCCGTGCATACAGGCCGTTCTTTTCCAGATCGTCGATTTCGTAAGCAGTCGCCATGGTTCTTCCTCGGTAATCAAAGGCCAGGCGTCCAAGCAACGGAGCGCCACCCCAGCCGCACGCGAACACGGGAGCACGCGCGGGAGGGACAGTTTAGTGCACCGCAACATGCATGCCAACACTTATTAAATGGGGTCAGATTCCAATTAAGCCCGACGAATTCGGCATCGCGAATAAACGGGGACAGATTAAAAATCCTGGGTCCACATTCGAATGGCACCGGATCGCGCCATCAATGTGCCGTATTCTGCTTCGGGGGTCGGCCTGGGGACGAACGAGTCAGGCGCCTAGCGGTACGTGCCTGTAACGCGGCCACGAATGCGGTGTCTCCGACAACCCAGCCATTGGTCACGGCCTGTCCCAGCACGGCGCGCTCTTGTTCCGTGACACCGGACTGCACCAGTTCGCGGTAACGGGACTCCCGATCGAACGGCGTGTTGCCAAGTTCCCACACCAGCGCATGGGGCGTAATCAATCGGTCGTTGCGGATCCCTGCATAGTGACCGTGGCTGGACCAGGGGTAATCCTGGGGCCGCGCGACCAGGCCAGCACGCACCGGATTGAGGTCCAGATACACCATGCATGCCATCAGGTAGCGCTCGGTCTGCACCAACGCGGACTTGTAGCGCCCTTCCCACAAGGTGCCACTGCGTCGGTGCAGATCATTGAAATGGCGCACGTATTTCCGTCCTACTGCCTGCATCATCCTGGGCAAACCTTCGCCCGTGCCAGGCGTCAGCAGCAAATGGAAATGGTTGTCCATCAGCACGTAGGCGTGGATGGCGATATCGAATAGCTGCGCATTTTCCGCCAGGAGATCCAACATCGCCTCACGGTCGGCATCAGAAGCGAATATTCGCTGGCGATTGTTTCCACGCTGAATGACGTGGTACGGATAACCAGGAACGCTGACGCGGGCAAGTCGGGCCATGACGGTGCACCATGATGGTGACCACCATGGTAATTGGAATCTGACCCCGATATCTTAGCGGGTGCCCGGTGCCCTGGTGACCCTTGCCTTGCCGCCGGTCGTGACCAAGATGACAGCATCGCCGGGTTGCAGGGTCTCGTTGCCACTGGCCTGTACGATGGAGCGGCGCTCGCCATTGCGCAATTGCAGCACGATTTCGACCGCATTTTCACGGGTTGCAGACCGTTCGATCGCATTACCGGCCACCGCGCCAGCCACGGCTCCGAGCACCCCTACGATGATGCCCTCGCGTCGACCGCCCACGCTGGCACCGGCCACGCCGCCGACAACACCACCCGCCACCGAACCCATGCCCGACTGCGTACCCTCCACCGTGACCGGGCGCACCGACAGCACTGTCGCGTCGATGACGCTGGACAGTCGCTGGGCATCTGCGCGCTGAACCACGTCCGGACTGGTCGTCGTGCATCCGGCCAGCGCCGACATCAGAATCAAAGCTGCAATTCGTTTCAAACCTGCTCCCCTCTCGATGAACAACCACCGTCAGAGTCGATTCTTGCAGAAAGATTCACCGCGAACGAACCTGGAATAACTTCTTTACAGATGGTGCTCGGGCAACCGGAAGCGAGTTTCCTGCAGTTCCTGCAGCCCGAATTGCTCCAGCAAAGCCCGCAGCCGTTCGGCCGCGCTGCGGCGCAACTGACCAGTATGGCGCGCGATGATCAGTTCATTCTTGAGGCTGTGCTCCCAACCGACCAGTTCAGTCACCGTAACCTGATAGCCCCAAGCCTCAAGATAAAGGCAGCGCAATACGTTGCTGAGTTGGCTGCCGACCTCGCGCGTATGCAGCGGATGGCGCCATAACTCGGCCAGCGGCGTGCGCCGCAGGTTCAACGCCTTCCCCACATTGAGCAGACGCGCCAATTCCGCCTGGCAGCATGGAACCAGAACCATGCTGCGCGCCTTCTTGGCCAGACCGAAGGCGATGGCGTCGTCGGTGGCAGTATCGCAAGCATGCAGGGCTGTCACCAGGTCGATCCGATCCGGCAGTTCCTGCGCCGTTGCCGACTGCGCGACGCTCAGATTGAGAAAAGACATGCGCTCGAACCCGAGCGTCCGGGCCAGCTCCTTCGACTTCTCGACCAGCTCCGACCGCGTTTCGATGCCGTAAACCCAACCATCGCATCGGCTGCGAAAGAACAGGTCATACAAAATGAAGCCCAGATACGACTTGCCGGCACCATGATCGGCCACAGTCAGCTCGGCTGGGCCGTTCTGTGTGAGGCTCGCGAGCGGAGCGGCCGCGAGTTCGAGCAATATCTTTTCAATGAATTGGTACAGGTGGTACACCTGCTTCAACTTGCGGCGCGAATCCTGATTCAGCTTGGCGTCGCGCGTCAGGATATGCAACTCCTGCAACAACGCAATGGACTGGCCAGGCCGCAATTGCGCGGCAACGGCAACTGACACGGTTGGGGGCGCAGATACCGGGCTGGTGACACCGGGCTTGGATGGCTTGTTCATCGCCCTATCGTGCCACGTCGCTTGCCGCCTTTTCCCGGATGGTCATTGGGTGGCGACGTTCCAGCGGCATTGCGACGCACGCCCAGTTGCTCCCAACCGGCATGGCCGAGCTGGCGCATGGTGTCGATGTTGTGGTCGAAGATGGCCTCGGCCTGCGCAAACGCCGCGACTGCCTTGTCAACACTGGCCTCGCGCAACAGATGCAGCGTCGGGTAAGGCGCACGGTTCGTGAAGTTTCCGATGTCGTTATGTCTTGTGCCGGCAAACTGGAACTGCGGATGAAAGCTGGCGATCTGCAGCACCCCGTCCAGCTCCAACGTTTCCAGACACTGGTCGGCACGATCCAGGAAGTCGTTGAAGTCAAGAAACGCAGTCAGGCAGTCGGGCGACATCATCAGGGTTGTATCGCGGACAACCGGGTCGGCCTGCACCAAGGCCTGCAGTTCCTGCCGCAACTCTGCCTCGAGTTGGTCGGCGTCGGTCGCACGGCTGACCACATAGTGAATCTGCCCGCGCACATGCACGGCCTTGGCGAACGGACACAGGTTCAGGCCGATCACCGCCTGCTGCATCCAGTGCTGCATGTCACGGACCACGGTCGCGTCGAAATCCGGCGGCGTTTTACCTCGCACGCTTTACCTCCTGACCGATCCGCTGGGCGACCACCAGACCCAAAAGACAACAGCTACCGGTGATCACCCAGGTCCATTGCCACCCACCTGCCTGCGCTGCCACCCATGCCACAGCGGGCGGCCCGATGAACTGCCCAAGCGACGACAGTTGCTGCACCCATCCGACCGTCGTTGAAATGCTGCCTTCGTCCGGCGCAAGCAGCACGGCCAGCGAAAACAACGTACCGGGAATCATGCCGCCCACCATGGAGAACAGCGCCACGCCCAGATACCGCAGCAGCAACAGGCGGTCGGCACCCAGCCCGAGACCGGAATCGGAAAATGCCACGATAGCGCCCAGGGCCATGGCACAGAAACCCGCGGCCAGCAGGTACTTGGCCGGCACGCCGCGCTGCAGCAGGCGCCCGGACGCGACGTTTCCCACGACATTGACCAGTGCGACAAGCGCCAGCAACGGCGCCACACCGGCGCCGACCGCTCCGGACTGGCCTGCGATCGAGGGGAGGAAGCCGATGACGGCCAGCCACTGGCCCGAATACAGCGCAAAACAGGCGGCCACCAGCCAGGGCCCGTACGAACCCAGCGTGCGTCGGACGCGCCGAACCCAAACTGTGGGGTGCATCGCGTCTACCCTTGCTGCGGCCGGTCCTGTGCTGCCATCACCATCGGGGGCGATCGCCAGATAGACCCAGATCGCCATCACCACAGTCAGAAGCGCAATCAACAGCCACCAAAGGCGCCAGTTGGCCCAGCCAATCAGCAACGGTCCGCCGGCCAGCGCGAGGGCTGTACCGAACGGCATGTAAGCTCCCCACAACCCCATCGCCGAGGACATCATCTTCGGCGGCGTCAAGCGCCGGATCAGTCCAGGCGCCGGCATCACGGCCAGCAGAAAACCGCAACCCTCCAGTGCCCGCAGCAGCAACAGACTGCCCGGATCCTGCGCCAGCGCACCCAGGGCGCCAGCGATCGAAAGCAGCATCAGGCCGGCCAGCATGGCGCGCCGAAGGCCGATGCCATCGGCGGCCAGTCCCACCAGAAGTCCCAGCAACATCCCGGCCATCTGTACCACCGACAAGAGGAAACCGGCCTGCACCAGGCTGACTCCCAGGGTTTCGCGCAGCACCGGAATCGCAGGTGGTAACTTGCCGATATGCAGCGCCGCAGACACGCCGGCCAGAATGACCACGTACTCTGGGTGGCGCACAAAAGAAATTGCCGGCATGCGTTTCAGCCCAGCAAACGCAACCCGGTGATGCGCTCGTGTTCGCGCACGGCAAATCGATCGGTCATGCCGGCGACGAAGTCAGCAACCGTGCGGGCACGAACCTGCATGGCATCGGGGCCGGCATCGGCCCCTTCACATCGCGCAGCGAATCCGGGCTGCATGTCCTGCGGCGCATGCAAGTAGGCAGCAAAAAGCTCACGCACGATGCGCCGGGCCTGGTCGGTGGTCTCCATCACCTGCGGATGCCGATACAGATTGCGCAGCAGGAACTGCTTGAGAGCGGTCGAAGTCTGTCGCATCGCATCGGAAAAGCGCACCAGCGGCGGCAAGGCGCGCACCGCCGCCGCATTGGCCGGCGAGGCCTCGTCGAGGTGACACCGCGTGGCCTCGATCACGTCGTAGACCTGCGCGCTGAGCATCTGGCGGATCGACTCGTACAGCAGCCGCCGGTCCTGGTCGGAGTCGCGCAGATGCGGATGCCGGGCTCGGGTCTGAAGCTGGAAGCGATCGAACAACTCGACCGAAGCCAGTTGCTCCATCGTGATCAAGCCAGAGCGCACCCCATCGTCGATGTCGTGGGCGTTGTAGGCAATCTCGTCGGCCAGATTGCACAACTGAGCCTCGAGGCTGGGCTGGCCCCGCACGAGAAAGCGCCGGCCCACCCCACCCTGACCGTCCGCATACACCGGCTCCGCGGCCTCGAGCGCGGTCGCATTCGCAACGGCACAATGCTTCAGAATGCCTTCGCGGGTTTCGAATGTGAGATTAAGCCCGTCAAAGTCCGGATAACGTTCTTCGAGTCTATCGACGATGCGCAGGCTCTGCAGATTGTGCTCGAAGCCCCCATAGTTGGCCATGCAGGCATTGAGCGCGTCTTGCCCGGCATGGCCGAACGGCGTGTGGCCCAGATCGTGCGCCAACGCGATGGCCTCGATCAGGTCTTCGTTCAGCCCCAGCGAACGGCCGATCGAACGTCCCAGTTGCGCGACTTCGAGCGAATGGGTCAACCGGGTCCGGAACAGATCGCCCTCATGGTTGAGGAACACCTGGGTCTTGTATACCAATCGCCGAAAGGCCGAGCAATGGATGACCCGGTCCCGGTCGCGCTGGAATTCCGTACGGGTCGGTGCAGCCGGCTCGACATGCCGGCGCCCACGCGAGAACGCCGGATCGCATGCAAATACCGCCAGCGCCATGGTCTATCAGCCTCCCGTTGGCCTGCTCCGGCCGAGACGGCCGATCGCTCGTACGCCGTGGCTTTGCTGCGCAGCACCCATGCTCAGCCGCAGCAACTGTCTACCACCTGGCGTACCAGCGCGTCGGGTGCGGTGCGCAGCGCGGCCACGCCGCCGCGTTCGATCACGACGAACTGGATCGTGCCTGCATCGGCTTTCTTGTCGACCCGCATCAGCGCGAGATAGCGATCGGCGTTGGAACCTGCCACATCATCATGGGACGACCCGGCACCCGCGAGTCGGGGTCCGACGATCGGCAAGCCGGCCCGCTCGATGAGACGTGTCAGCCGTTCGACGAACTCCGCGTCGACCAGCCCCAACTGCAGCGACAGCTGGGCTGCCATGACCATGCCGCATCCCACCGCCTCGCCGTGCAACCATTGGCCATATCCCAGGCCATTCTCGATCGCATGACCAAACGTGTGGCCGAAATTGAGTATGGCGCGCAACCCGGTTTCCCGCTCGTCCTGGCCCACCACCAACGCCTTGATTTCGCAACTGCGTTTGACCGCATAGGCCAGCGCCTGGGGATCACGGTCGATCAATGCTGGCAATTCGGACTCGATCCAGTCAAGAAACGCCATGTCGGCGATCGGCCCGTACTTGATCACCTCAGCCAGCCCGGCACTGAGTTCGCGCGCCGGCAGCGTCGAGAAGGTCGCAGGATCACACACCACCAGCAGCGGCTGGTAAAACGCGCCGATCATGTTCTTGCCCAGCGGATGGTTGATGGCCGTCTTGCCGCCGACCGACGAATCCACCTGCGCCAGCAAGGTTGTCGGAACCTGGACAAACGGCACGCCCCGCATGAACGACGCTGCGGCAAAACCGGTCATGTCACCGACAACGCCGCCGCCCAACGCAAACAGCACCGTCTTGCGATCGCACTGGTTCTGCAGCAAGGCATCGAAGATCAGGTTCAGCGTGGTCCAGGTCTTGTGCGCCTCTCCATCGGGAAGCACCACCAGGTGTATCTGTTGATAGTGCTGCGCCAATGCCGCTTGCAAACTGGCTGCATACAAGGGAGCGACGGTGGCGCTGGTCACGATAAGCGCCGATCGTCCCTTGGGCAAGCCGGCATAGGTCTGCGGATCACCCAGCAGCCCGGCGCCGATCAGGATCGGGTAGCTGCGCTCCGCCAGTTCGATGGAAACACGTTCGACGTTGTGCTGCAGGCTCATGCCCCCTAGTTTAGGGGAAGCAGGTGCACGGATCAGCCGCCGGCCGCACCGCTTCCGTCCAGTTCGATCTGCATCACGATCTTGTTGACCAGCATCGCCACGGATGGGCGGCCGGTTTCGATCGTGTAGTGTGCCGTTTCGCGGTAAAGGGGGTCGCGGACCGCAAACAGCTCGCGCAATCGGTTCAGCGGATCCTCGACCTGCAACAAGGGGCGATTGCGATCGTGGCGCAATCGCCGGAACAGATCTTCGGGGCTGGATTTGAGATATACAACCCTGCCGCGGCCATGCAGGTGCTGTCGATTGAGTGCCCGCAATACCGAACCACCTCCGGTCGACAAGACACCTTGCGGCCCGCGCGTGAGTTCGTCCAGCACTTCGGACTCCATGTCCCGAAACCGTTCCTCGCCTTCGCGTTCGAAATATTGGCGTATCGGACAGCCAAGCCGCGCCTCGATGGCATGGTCCGAATCCATGAATGGCAATTGAAGCCGGCGCGCAAGCTGACGCCCGACCGTGGACTTGCCCGAGCCCGGCATACCGATCAGACTGACGATCACAGTCGTGAACAGGTGCCGCCGCCCGGCGACGACACCCCCTGGTTCAACGCACCGCGGCCTTGTCGGCGATCATCTTGGGAGTGATGAAGACCAGCATTTCCTGCTTGTTCGCCGTACGCGAACGGGTCTTGAACAGATTACCCACCGCCGGCAGGTCGCCGAGCAGCGGAACCTTGGTTTCCGACTCGTTTTCAGTCAACTCGAAAATCCCGCCAATCACGACCGTGCCACCGTTCTCCACCAGCACCTGTGTCTTGATGTGCTTGGTATTGATCGCAAAACCGGCTGCCGTCGCCTGTCCCACGGTGTCCTTGTTGACATCCAGGTCCAGAATGATGTTGCCCTCGGGGGTGATCTGCGGCGTCACCTCCAGCTTCAGATTGGCCTTGCGGAAAGCGATCGAAGTGGCACCGCTGGACGTGGCGACCTGATAGGGCAACTCCGTACCTTGCTCGATCAAAGCCTTGATCTGGTCGGCTGTGACGACTCGGGGGCTGGACACGACTTTGCCTTTGCCGTCGGCTTCCAGTGCCTGCAATTCCAGGCTCAGGAATCGGTTGGCCGCGGAATTGAAGATGGACACCGCAAGCGACGCCGGGCTGTAACCGTTCTGCCCGATCGCAGGCAGGTTGACGAAGCTGCCCGACGTGGTCTGCGCCGCGCCGTCCACGTAGGACGAACCGAACGAGGTATTCAAGGCACTACCGCCTTGGCTGAACACCTTGACACCACCAGGCGGGTTGATGCCACCGCCGAGCCTGACGCCCAGCGACTTGCCGAAGGTATCGGACGCCTCCACGATGCGGGCCTCGATCAGCACCTGGCGCACCGGGATGTCAAGCTTGGCGATCAGCTGCTGCACCTGCTCGAGCTTGGATGGAATGTCGGTCACGAACAACTGGTTGGTGCGGTTCTCGAAAATCACGCTGCCGCGTGCGCTGAGGATGCGCGCCGCGTTGGCGCCAGTACCCGTGTTCGTCAGGCTCGCCGCAATCTCCGAGGCCTTGGTGTAGTTCATCTGGAACGACTGCGTACGCAGCGGTTCGAGGTTTTGCAAGGCGACAATCGACTCGAGTTCGAGTTTCTCCTTGGCATTGATCTCATCACGCGGCGCAATCCACAGCACGTTGCCGGTCTTGCGCATGCCAAGCCCCTTGGCCTGCAGGATGATGTCCAGCGCCTGATCCCAGGGCACGTCCTGCAGGCGCAAGGTAACGGCTCCGGTGACCGAGTCGGAGGTGATGATATTGAAGTTGGTGAAGTCCGCGATCACCTGCAATAACGAGCGCACCTCGATGTTCTGGAAATTAAGAGACAGCTTCTGTCCGTTGTAGCCCGGTCCTTGCGTGAGCTTGGTGGGGTCATCCTTGCGCGGCTTGATCTCGATCACGAACTGGTCGTCACTCTGGTAGGCGCTGTGCTCCCACTGACCACTGGGCTCGATCACCATGCGCACGCGGTCGCCGGTCTGGAAGGTCGTCACGGTCTGGACCGGGGTTCCGAAATCGGACACGTCCAGACGGCGGCGCAGGCCTTCGGGCAACGACGACTTGAGGAACTCGACGACGACTGTCTGACCCTGGGTCCGCACGTCGACACCCACCTGGTTGTTTGGCAACGACACGACCACGCGGCCAGCACCATCGGCACCGCGGCGGAAATCGAGGTCCTTGATCGGCAAGGTATCGCGATTGAGGTTTTCGGCAAAGACCGGCACCGGTGATGAGACCGGGGTCGAAGCCTGTACGGTATCGAGAACAACCAGCAAGGACTTGCCCTGCAACTGCGCCTTGTATGCGGTCGGCTGTTTAAGGTTGAGAACCACACGCGTCCGGTCGCCGGCCTGGACGACGCTGATCGAGCGCAGATTGCCTTGATTGACATCCACCGTGGAGCGACCCATCGCATTGGACACGCCGGGGAAATCGAGGGCAATACGTGCCGGCGATTGGATTGAAAAGCCGCTGGGGACCGCGGACAAGGCCTGGGACAGATCGATGCGGATGACTTCGTTGCCCCCCTGCATGGAACCGGAGACCGATTCGATCGCGGTTTGCGCGAACGACGCCAAGGACAGCATGGCTACAGCCAGGCCTACAAACAGTCGCTTCCAACACGACATGGCCACGCACCTGGGTTGATACATCATTTTGCCCTCTCCTGAAGTTGCAGCGCAGCTGGGCGCTCGATCCACTCGCCCACAGCGTCCTGCACGATTTCCCGCAAGGCAACCTCTGTCTCGTCAATTTTCATCACACGTCCGTAGTTTTGACCCAGGTAATCGCCCTGGCGTACCTGGTACAGCAGGTCGTTCACCTTGATCAAGGCGACCGGTTTTCCGGCGCGCGCCATGCTTCCGACCATGACCATCGTATCCAGCGGATACGCCTCAAGTGCCTGCTTGCGCCGCGCAAGTTCAGGCGCCACCAGGGCACTGTTGGCGACCGACTTTCCGCCTTCGCGCTTGAGTGCCTGGGTCAGCTTTTCCTTGTCGAAGGGTTCGACCGAGCTCACCTGTTCGTAAGGCTGCGGCTTGAACACCTTGGGCTCGGAAATCGGTTGAATCTTGGGAACGGTGGCCTTCCTCTGATCGGACATCCACTTCTGCAGGTCGTTGTCATCTGCACCGCCACAAGCTGTCAACGCGATCGTCGACATCAGCATCACGAGATTACGCAGTCGCATCATTTCGTGGCCCCGCCTGCTTTGCGTTGTGCCGAGACTTCCGTCGGATCGAGATACCGGAAAGTCTTGGCCGTTGCTTCCATCAATAAGTTGCCGTCTACCCTCGGAGTGATCGTCAGATTGTTCAAGGTCACGATGCGTGACAGATTGGCAATATCCGAGGCGAACGCACCCATGTCGTGGTAACGCCCGCTGACGCGCAAGGAGATCGGCAGTTCGGCGTAATAGTCACGCACGACGACCTGGCCCGGACGGAACAGCTCGAACTGCAGGCTGCGCCCCAATCCCGCCTGGTTGATATCCGACAACAGGGCATCCATCTCGGCCTTGCTGGGCAACTGCTTCTCCAGCTGGGTCACGTACTGCAGAACCTGCTCGCGCTGCTTCTTGAGCACCTCAAGGTTCACGGCCTTGGCCAGCTTGAACTGGTAATCGACCCGCAACTTGACTTCCTTGGCCTGTTCGGCCTCAAGTTCGACTTGCGAGTCACTGATCCAGGCAAACCACAGGCCGGCCACGACCGCGACGACCACTGCCAACAACATGGCGTAACGCGGCAAGGCCGGCCAGACCGACGGGTCCTTGGGGTTGAGTCCGCGAAACTGGCTCAGGAATTTTTCCTGCAGTGCCGGGAAATCGATTTTTGAGGAGGGTTTGCTTGCCATGTCCGCGTCCCTCTTATTTCTTCACCGGCGCAGCTGCCGCGGCGTCCTGGGGTGCCTGGGCGAGTTTTTGCACATCGCTGGCGCGGTTGAGCTGTACACGCAGCGTGAAGTTAGCCACCCGGCGGTTGTCGCGTGGTGACAGTGCCACGTTTCCAGCAACAATCTCCACCAGTTCCGGTTTGGAGAACCAGGGTGTGCCGGTAGACAGGTTGCGCAACAGCTCGGAAACCCGCTCGTTGGACTGGGCGACACCCTGCAAGGTCACCGTCTGGCGATCCTGGCGCATGCTGGTGATGTAGACGCCGTCCGGGAATTGTTTGACCAGTTCGGACAGCAAGTGCACGGGCACATTGCGATCGGCCTGAAGATCCTCAACCGCCTGCTGACGCGCTCGCAACGCTGCGATTTCTGACTCCAGGCTGGCGATGTCCTTGATCTGACCCTCAAGCCGTTTGATTTCCGAGGTCAGCACCCCGTTGCGGCCCTGCTGGTCGGAGATCCGTCCCTGGAACCACAGGAAAATAATTCCGGCAATCAGGCCCCCCAAGAGAAAGGCAGTGCCCAGGCTGACATTGAATGCATCGCGCCGTTGTTTGCGCGCAGCCTCCCGGTGCGGTAACAGGTTGATCAGAATCACTGCGTAAACCTCCGCAACGCGAGGCCGCAAGACGTCAGGTACGACGGCGCCTCACGGGTCATCTTCTTGAGCCGGACACCACTTCCGATTTCCATGCCATCGAATGGGTTCACGAGGCTGCAACTGAACGACGTGTGCTTGGTGACGGCAGCGGTCAGTCCCGGCAACGCGGCCGACCCGCCAGCGAGCATGATGTGGTCAACCTTGTTGTGCGGCGTACTGGTGAAGAAGAACTGCAATGCACGGCCGATCTCCTGCACCATGCTCTCGACAAACGGTCGCAAAACGCTGGCATCGTAATCGTCGGGCAATTCGCCACTGCGTTTCTTGGCTTCGGCCTCTTCGGGCGAAAAACCGTATTGGCGCACGATCAGTTGTGTCAACTGCGCGCCGCCGAAAGCCTGATCCCGATCGTAAAGAACCTCGTCGTCACGGATGACCTGCATGCTTGTGGTCAGGGCACCCACCTCGAACAAGGCCACGATGGTCCCCTGCCCCTTGTTCGGCAGGCTTTCGATCAGGCGCGAGGTCGCCAGCCTGGACGCATACGACTCGACGTCCACGACCACCGGCTTGAGGCCCGCAGCTTCGGCCAGACCCTGGATGTCCTGCACTTTCTCGCGGCGCGACGCGGCGATCAGCACATCGAGATCGCCAACCGACGCCGAGCTCGGCCCGACGACGCAAAAATCGAGACTGACCTCGTCCAGCGGAAATGGAATATATTGATTGGCTTCGGCTTCGACCTGAACTTCCAGCTCCGGATCGGTCAATCCGCCCGGCAGGACAATGCGTTTGGTAATCACCGCCGACGGCGGCAACGCCATGGCCACATTCTTGGTCTTGGTGCCGCTCTTCTTGACCAGCCGACGCATCGCTTCAGCCACCTCGTCGAACTTTTCGACATTGCCGTCGGTGATCCAGCCACGTTCCAGTGGCTCGATGGCACAACGTTCCAGAACCAGGTTGCCGGATTTGTCACGCCCCAACTCGACCAGTTTGACACTGGACGAACTGATGTCGAGGCCTAACAGCGGTGGTGGCTGACGACTGAACAACGATCCCAAAGAGATCAAGGCTATCCCCTGCATGAAGCCGATTGAGAACCGGCGAAACTTAAGAATTCACTTGAATGCTATCAGTAAGCTCCTTGTCCCGCAAAGGAATTTCCTGAATTGAGCACCCCCGAACGTTGTCAAAAGCAGACGGTTACATATTCAGCGCCAGTGGAGTTGGACAATTGACGCCTCGGCTCAGCAGCGCAGCTCGCCTCAGCCCCGTTCAGCCGCCAGTGTCGGCGCCAAGCCCGTTTTTATAATACCGGCGCGCCCTTACGAAGGATTTATGTCACGAAAATCGAATTCCAACGAGACCGACGAGGCGCAAAAGGCCCACGGGTCGGCCCCATCCGCATGGCGGACCCTGTTGCGCATCACACGCTGGATGGCGGGATTGGCGCTGGCCGGCGCGGCGTCGCTGGCCCTGGTGATTGCCGTCGCGCTGGCGGTGGCATTTCCGAACCTGCCAGACGTATCTGCACTGTCCGACTATCGCCCGATCCTGCCGCTGCGCGTCTATTCTGCAGACGGTGTATTGATCGGCGAGTTCGGTGAAGAACGTCGCAAGTTGACGCGCCTCAAGGACATGCCGCAGGTCATGACCGACGCAGTCCTGGCCATCGAAGACACCCGCTTCTACGAACACGGCGGCGTGGATTACAAAGGCATGGTGCGTGCCGCTATGGCCAACCTGGGCAACCTCAAGAGCCAGGGGGCGTCAACCATCACGATGCAGGTGGCGCGCAACGTCTACCTGTCGTCGGAAAAGACCTACACCCGCAAGATCTACGAGGTGTTGCTGACTTTCAAGCTCGAACACCTGCTGACCAAGGACCAGATCCTCGAGATCTATATGAACCAGATCTTCCTGGGGAACCGCGCCTTCGGCTTCGCCGCCGCCAGCGAAGCGTATTTCGACAAGCCGCTGAAAGACATCACGATCGCCGAAGCGGCCATGCTGGCGGGCCTGCCCAAGGCGCCGGGCACCAACAACCCGATCCGCAATCCGAAACGCGCACGCGCCAGGCAGCTGACCGTCATTGACCGAATGGAGGAAACCGGCTTCATCACTGCGCAACAAGCCGCATCAGCGCGCAATGAGACGCTCAAGCTCAAGGGCAACGCAGACCCAGTGCGGATGCACGCCGAATACGTGGCTGAAACCGTGCGGCAACTGGTATTTGCCCAATACGGCAGCGAAACTTATACCCGCGGCCTCAACGTCTACACCACGATCAAGTCCGCCGATCAGGACGCCGCCTACAAGGCACTTCGCCGCGGCATCATGGATTTCGAACGACGCCAGATCTATCGGGGTCCCGAGAAGTTCATCAACCTGCCGACGTCGGACCCGCAAGCCACGGAGGATGCGATTGACGAAGCGCTGGATGCCCATCCGGACAACGGCGACGTGATGTCGGCAGTGGTACTCGAAGCCAATGCCAAGTTGATCAAGGCGATACGCCAGAATGGCGAGACGCTGGAGATCACCGGCGACGGCCTGGAACCCGCACGCTCCGGCCTGTCCGACAAGGCGCCGCCCAATATCAAGATCCGGCCCGGCGCCGTGATTCGGGTGGCCAAGACCAGCAAGGGCGGCTGGGAGATCACCCAGTTGCCGGAGGTCGAGGGTGCTTTTGTCGCGATGGACCCGCGCGACGGCGCGATCAAGGCCATGGTAGGCGGCTTCGATTACGAAAAGAACAAGTTCAACCACGTGACCCAGGCCTGGCGCCAGCCGGGATCGAGTTTCAAGCCGTTCATCTACTCTGCTGCACTGGAGAAGGGATTCACACCGGCAACCGTCATCAATGACGCACCGTTGTTCTTTGATGCCAGCGTCACAGGCGGCGCGCCCTGGGAGCCAAAAAACTACGACGGCAAGTTCGATGGGCCCATGACACTGCGCACCGGCCTGGCCAAGTCCAAAAACATGATCTCGATCCGGATATTGCAGGCCATCGGAACGCAATACGCCCGCGACTGGGCGATGCGGTTCGGTTTCGACGCCGACAAGAATCTGCCTTACCTGACGCTGGCATTGGGCGCCGGCTCGGTCACACCGATGCAGATGGTGGGCGCGTATGCGGTGTTCGCCAATGGCGGCTACCGGGTCAACCCGTGGCTGATCAGCAAGGTAACAGAACAAGCCGGCAAGGTACTGATGGAGAACAAGCCCCAGGTGCTGGACGATTCGGTTCGTGCCATAGACGCTCGCAATGCGTTCTTGATGACGTCGCTGCTGCAGGAAGTCACGCGCTCGGGCACTGCCGCGCGGGCACAGGCGACGCTCAAGCGCAGCGACCTGTTCGGCAAGACCGGTACCACCAACGACTCGATGGACGCCTGGTTTGCGGGTTTTCAGCCCAGCATCGTGGCTGTCACCTGGATGGGTTACGACACGCCGCGCAAGCTCGGCAGCAATGGCATGGCCACAGGTGGCGGCCTGAGCCTGCCGATCTGGATCTCCTTCATGGAACACGCACTGCAAGGCGTGCCGGTCATGCAATACACCGCGCCCGAAGGTGTCGTCAACACCGGCGGCGAGTGGTATTTCAGTGAATTCGCCTATGGCAATGGTGTAACCAGCCTGGGCCTGGAGGATACGTACCCGAGCCAGCCGCCGCCAGCTGCGGAGGTCGTGCCGCCGGCCGAGGAGCGCAACCGGATCCTCGACCTATTCCGGAACAACCGGTGAGGCTCTGAACACGAGTGGCTGGTTGCCTTGCACGCCAGCCTCCCGCGAAAGCAACTGGAAGAACTCGCCCTGGCCCTTGGTGTCGATCCACTTGCCGCCATCGAACCGGAAGTGGTAACCCCCACTGCGCGAGGCCAGCCAGATCTCCTGCAGCGGTTTTTGCAGATTCGCCACAATCTGGCTTCCCGACGGAAACTCTAGTGTCACCATGCCCCCGACCCGCTGGTTGTCGATATCGGCGTCGGTCTGCTCGTTGATCCGGTCGCAACAGAACTCGATTGCACTGAGCACCTGCTCGGCGCGGTCCATGAATTCAGGGTCGGTCATTACAATTTCACCATGTTGCGTATTCGCCAAATTCTAGTCAGAGTGGGTATCCCTGTCGGCGTGGCTGTTGTCCTGTCGGCATGCGGACAGAAGGGACCGCTCTTCTTTCCCACCGAACCTGCCTCGCAAAATCGGGCAACCTTGCTCGAAACCCTGCGTCTTGGCGGCACGCGGCAGCCTGCGCCGGCGGCCTCGGCGCCATCCGCTGCGGCATCGACACCGTCATCACCATGATTCCTTCAACCCTGCCTGGTGCGCCCCATATTGCGTACCGGGGGCCTGCACTGTACGTCGAGGATGTCCGTCTCGCGGAGCTGGCGCGCGACCACGGCACACCGCTGTTCGTCTACTCAGAGTCGGCGATTCTCGACGCGCTGGCGTCCTATCAGCGCGCTCTGCAGGGTCGCAAGTTCCGTATCTGCTATGCCATGAAAGCCAACTCCACGTTGGCGATCCTCCAGGTTCTTGCCAAGGCAGGCTGCGGTTTCGACATCGTCTCCGGTGGCGAACTCGATCGGGTGCTCGCGGCTGGAGCCCCGGCATCGACGGTCATTTTTTCCGGCGTCGGCAAGACCCGCGCCGAGATGCGTCATGCGCTGCAATGGGGCATTGCCTGTTTCAACGTCGAAAGCGAAGCCGAGCTCGACGTGCTCAATGGGGTGGCCATGGAGATGGGCAAGCAGGCGCCAGTCAGCATCCGCGTCAATCCCAATGTCGACCCCAAGACCCATCCGTATATCTCCACCGGGCTCAAGGGCAACAAGTTTGGCATTGCACACGAGCGTACCGTGCAGACCTATCGCCGCGCCGCCGCAATGCCGGCCCTGCGGGTGGTCGGCATCGACTGCCACATCGGCTCCCAGATTATCCAGGAAGCGCCATACATGGACGCCATGGACCGCATGCTGGATCTGGTGCAGGATATCGAGGCCGCCGGCGTTCCCATCGGTCATCTCGACTTTGGCGGCGGATTGGGCATCGACTACAACGGCGACACTCCGCCCCAAGCCGACGCGTTGTGGCGCAAGTTGCTGGACAAGCTCGACGCACGCGGTTTCGGCGCCCGCACACTGATGCTCGAGCCGGGCCGTTCGCTGGTGGGCAATGCCGGTGTGTGTGTGACCGAGGTGCTTTACCTCAAACCCGGCGAGCAGAAGAACTTTTGCATTGTCGACGCAGCCATGAACGACTTGCCCCGCCCGGCAATGTATCAGGCGTTCCACGCCATCATCCCGCTGTACCAGCGGGATGGACCGAGCGCGACCTGGGAGGTTGTCGGACCGGTGTGTGAAAGTGGCGACTGGATCGGCCATGACCGCGTGCTGACGCTGGGCCAGGGCGATCTGCTGGCCGTGTTGTCGGCCGGCGCCTATTGCATGAGCATGGCCAGCAACTACAACTCGCGCGGTCGTGCGGCCGAGGTGCTGGTGAAAGGCACAGACAGTCGCGTAATCCGCACCCGCGAGAGCATTGCGGACCAGTTGCGCAACGAATTGCTGCAGGGCACATCGGCGCCCTGACCCGCCCGATCAGGCCGTCCGTGCGGACGCAATGGCCGAGCCATTGCGACCCCGACGCCTGGCATATGCGACGCGCCAGCCCAGCAACACGGCGATGATGGCCGCATAGATTGCGACTTCGGCAAAGTCATTCTTGCCTGCGCGCATCCAGAAGAAGTGCAGCAGCGCCAGCGCTGCAATCGCATATACCAGCCGGTGCAGTAGCTGCCAGCGCCGTGCACCCATGAACCTGATGGCCCGGTTGAACGAGGTGGCGGCCAGCGCGGCCAGCAATAACACGGCTGCAAAGCCGACCAGGATGAACGGCCGCTTGGCAATGTCACGGGCAATGTCTGCAAGCACAAACTCCATGTCGAGCCAGCTGTAACACAGCAGATGCACCACGGCGTAAAAAAATACGAACAAGCCCAGCATGCGCCGAAACCGTGCCAGCGCAGGCGTTCCGGTGATCACACGCAGCGGCGTGACCGCCAGCACCAGGCACAGCGAGCGCAAGGTCCAGTCGCCGGTGGAACGGATCAGCGCCTCGGCTGGATTGGGTCCCAGGTTCTGCGTCAACGCGCCGTAAAGCAACCACGCAAACGGCAACAGAGCCAGCACAAAGAGTACTGGCTTGGCCATGGGTTTGAGCAGAATCGATCGCATCACGGATACGGTCGATCCGGCTGCAGCCGACGCAGCCCGCCCGACCAGCGCACGATGGCCATGGGAGGTCAGTAAAACTTGCGCAAGTCCATGCCGGCGTACAACTGCCCGACCTGGGCGTCGTAGCCGTTGAACATCAGCGTTTTGCGTTTCTTGGCAAACAAACCGTCCTCGCCGATGCGGCGCTCGGTTGCCTGGCTCCAGCGCGGGTGATCGACCTGCGGATTGACGTTCGAATAAAAGCCATACTCGCTGGCAGCCGCACGGTTCCAGGCTGTGATTGGCTGCTTTTCTACGAAGCGGATCTTGACCAGGCTCTTGCCGCTCTTGAACCCATATTTCCAGGGCACGACAAGGCGCACCGGCGCGCCATTCTGATTCGGCAACACCTCGCCATACATGCCAAACGACAACAAGGTCAGCGGATGCATGGCCTCGTCCATGCGCAGACCCTCGACATAAGGCCAGTCCAGCACGCTTGAGCCAACGCCCGGCATGGACTTCGGATCGGCCTGCGTGACGAACTCGACGTATTTCGCATTGCCCAGCGGCTCCACCTTGCGGATCAGTTCAGACAGTGAATATCCAACCCACGGAATCACCATCGACCAGCCTTCGACGCAACGTAGTCGGTAGACACGATCTTCCTGCGCGCTGAGCTTCAGCAAGTCCTCCATCGCGTACTTCCCCGGACTCTTAACCAATCCCTCGACTTCAACCGTCCACGGCGACGTCTTGAGCGTGTGGGCATTGCTGGCAGGGTCGGCCTTGTCGGTGCCGAACTCGTAAAAATTGTTGTAGCTGCTGGCGTCCTTGAATTCGGTGGGTTTCTCCATGGTGGCCGCCCCGGCGACCTTCGATCGCACACCTGGCAACGCCGCCAGTTTGCCCCGGGCCGACGGCTGGGCCTGGGCTTCACGCGCGGCCCAGCTAGCCATGGCCGAACCAGCAACGCCTCCGGCAAGGGCCTGAATCAGCTTGCGCCGGCCCAAATAGACAGGCAAGGGGGTGATCTCGCTGGGCTTGTCGTGGTTGAATGCTTGGTTGCGGGTATTGATGATCATGGATCTGTCCTGTTTCTTGCTGTCGGATAAAGTGCGCCCCCAACCCTGGCTTCGCCAGGCCCCCCGAGGGGGTGCGAGGAAACTTGGGAGCGGCCCGGCGTTTCCTCATGTGCGCCCCCAACCCTGGCTTCGCCAGGCCCCCCAAGGGGGTGCGAGGAAACTTGGGAGCGGCCCGGCATTACCTCGTATGTCTGTCAGAGCGGGGCCGAACTTACAAAGTTCCGAGCACCGCGCGGCGACGCTCAAACAAAAAGGGCCCGTAGTCGATGGTACTGCGAGCCCTTCGTCAACGTGGGTCAGGGGTCATGGCCCCGCCAGCTATCAGCGCAAACCGGCGATGTAGTCGGCAACCGCCTTGATCTCGCGATCGTTCAGGCGCGTTGCAACTCCTGCCATCGTTGGATTGTTAAGACGCACGCCATCCCGAAATGCCGTCAGCTGGTTCTTGGTGTACTCAGCGTGTTGTCCGCTCAGGCGCGGATATTGGGCCGGGATACCGGCCCCGTTGGGGCTATGACATCCCGCACAGGCTGGAATCTTGCGATCGGCAATACCGCCGCGGTAGATTCGTTCACCCAAGGCCACGAGTTCCTTGTCCTTGGCAAAGCCCGGCTTGCCCGGCTTGCTGGTCAGCCAATAGGCAATATTGGTCATGTCGTCGTCGGACAACATGGTCGCAAATCCCTTCATGATGGCGTTGTTGCGCTTGCCCGACTTGAATTCCTGCAACTGCTTGAGCAGATACTGGGGATGCTGATGCGCCAGCTTCGGATTCTCCGGAATGGCGGAATTTCCATCCGCGGCATGGCAGGCGGCACACACAGCGAAGCTCGCTTCGCCTTTGGCCAGATCGGGTTTCTTGTCCTGCGCAGTGG
The DNA here is from genome assembly GCA_039934375.1 of Burkholderiaceae bacterium. Classification (GTDB taxonomy): domain Bacteria; phylum Pseudomonadota; class Gammaproteobacteria; order Burkholderiales; family Burkholderiaceae_C; genus CAISIP01. Next base: position 26,779 of record JBDTMH010000019.1, read on the forward strand.
CACACAGGGAAGTCAGGACCAAAGTGGTGACAAGCGTCAGGCGGGCAATAAACGTCATGGAGATCAGCTTCTGGAGGAAGGGCAAAACAGCGTGATTCTACAATGCAGGTCGCGGCCATACTCCGGACCCCCATGACTTCCAAACGACCACGCGCTGCAACGGCAGCACAAGCCGCTGCACCGCCCCAACCCGGCCCCGCACGCATTGCCGCAGGCTGGTTGCACACGGCACGATTCCTCACGACCGCGCCCGAACTGCACTTCCTGCCCACGCTGGAGATCCCCGAGATCGCTTTCGTCGGCAGATCCAACGCCGGCAAATCGACCTGCATCAACACCTTGACGCAGCAAAAGCAACTCGCCTTTGCCTCCCGCAAACCCGGAAGAACCCAGCACATCAACCTGTTCTCACTCGGAAAACAGGGCGCTACCGACTCGGTGTTTGCCGACCTTCCGGGATATGGCTACGCCGCGGTACCCCGGCAGGACAAGATCCGTTGGCAGCAGGTGATGGCGAACTATCTCGTCACACGCGAAAACCTCAAAGGCATCGTGTTGCTGTGCGATCCCCGGCATGGACTGACCGACCTCGACGAAATCCTGCTCGACGTGATCCGTCCCCGAGTCGAGCAAGGCCTGAAGTTCCTGTTGCTGCTGACCAAGGCCGACAAGCTCACCAGGGTCGAGGCCAGCAAGGCCTTGTCGATCGCCAAACTACAGGCCGGTGGCGGCCAGGCGATGTTGTTCTCGGCCACCAAGCGACAGGGCTTCGACGACGTTGCCAGCCTGTTATGGCAATGGGCCCATCCGACGGAGCCGGCAAGCGTGCAAACGCCGGCAGACACAACCGTTTCCGTCATGGCAGACGCGGCAGCAGACGAAGACGACCGCAACGCCGGAGCTGCCTGACTGGCCGTGCGGCAGCTTGCAGACGGTCAAGCGGCGGTCCCGATCAATACACCGACGCCGCGCCGGGCGGGCGCACCTTGAAGCGCTTGTGTACCCAGTAATACTGGCCGGGCATCTCGTCGATATAGGTTTGCAGCCGGCGATTCATGGTGGCGGCATCCGCTTGCAGATCGTCGGTCGGGAAATCGTTCCAGGCCGGCATGACCCGCACTTCGTAACCCGATGCCGTCAAGACCGTCACCACCGGCACGACCTTGGCGCGCCCGAGCCGGGCGAATCGCGACAGCGATGTCAATGTCGGGGTCGAGACGCCATAAAACGGCACAAACACAGACTCCTGGCGCGTGATGTTCATGTCCGGCAGCAGATACAGGGGTTGTCCGGCGCGCAAGGCCTGCACCACCGGCTTGAGTCCGTCGGCACGGCCGAACAGGCGGGGCGCGCCAAAGCGTCTGCGCCCCTGCAGGATCCACTGGTCCAGCGCCGGGTCGACCTGGTTTGAATAAATGGTCGTGAACGCCCGCGGCAGTTGCTGGGTCAACGCCGTCCAGCCAGCGTCCAGCCCGACGAAGTGCGGTGCAAAAATCACGGTGGGCTGATCGCCCTGCAACTCCTGGACCGCTCCGCTCAATTGCAGCCGACGCTCCAATTGAACACTGGTGCCATGCCAGAGCCAGCCCCGATCCAGCCAGGCCTGCGCAAAAAAAACGAAAGTCTGCCGCGCCAGCACCGCACGTTGGCGCGCCGTGGTTTGCGGGAAACACAGGCGCAGATTGACCTGCACCACACGCCGGCGCGACCGTGCCAACAGGTACAGCGCCCACCCGAGTGCCTGGCCCATGGCACGCACCCAGCTCAGCGGCAGCCAGGCCAGCACATGCATCAGCGCAATGCCCGCCCGGCTCACCATCGCGACATCTCAAACGGGCCGTGGCTTTGCGAACAGCGAAAAAGTCTTGCCCCCAAGCGGTTCACGCATCCCCTTTCGGATGTTTGTAGCGGGCGTAGCCCCACAGATACTGCGACGGACACTCGCGGATCAGGCGCTCCATTTCCAGATTGATCTGGGCGACGGCCTGGCCCAGGTCATCGGCCAGCGGGCGCAACAACTCGCGAAAGTGCAGGCGGAACCCGCGCCCCCACGGCAGTCGCTCGCCCCAAAGCAACAGCACGGTGGCGCCAGTCTGTTGCGCCAGCCGGGCCGACAAGGTCATGGTGTACGCATCACGCCCGAAGAACGGTGCCCAGGCACCCATGCCATCGGGCGGCACCTGGTCGGGCAACAGGCCAACCGCGTAGCCGCTGCGCAAGGATCGGATCATCTGACGCACGCCGGCCAGGCTGGTTGGTGCGGTCTTCAGGCCCGGCCGGTCTCGCGCAGCCAGCATCAGTTTCGCCAGCCAGGGCTGGCGCGCGGGACGGTACAACACCGTGAGCGGGCCATACTGCTGCGCATAGCGCATAGCCAGTGCTTGCGCCGATATCTCGAAACAACCCAGATGCGGCGTCAGGAAGATCACCCCGCGTCCGGCGGCATAGGCGCGGTCAACGCATGCGTCGTTGTCCCATTCGCGAAACGTCGGCGTGCCCAGCCACAGCCTGGGCAATTCGGCGACCATGCAACCCGCCGCCCCGACTGCGCCGCGTACCGAGGACCCGCGGTAACCGGCCTGCGCCACGTTCTCGAGAAACTTGCGGCGGTAACGCGGCGACAGCAGGAACGACACCCAGCCCAACACCCAGCCCATGCCATGGAGCAACCACAGCGGCAAGCGGGACAGCAGATCGAAGAGCCGGGTCATGGAGGAGTAAAATGCGCGGGTCGCCGAGTTACCGAACTACTTGCAGGGCGACACCCACGATGGGCTGCCAATGAAAAGCGGCCATTGTGCCTTGTGAAACTGCTAAAGCGTTCGCCAAAGCCGACAAGCCCAGGCAACGCAACTTTCAATGTGTTGATGAAGCTTAAGGAGCTTTTTATGGCGAACGATTTTCTCTTTACATCCGAATCCGTATCCGAAGGACACCCCGACAAGGTGTCAGACCAGATCTCGGATGCCATTCTCGACGCAATCTTCAAGCAGGACCCGCGCAGCCGCGTCGCCGCCGAAACCTTGTGCAATACCGGCCTTGTCGTGCTGGCCGGCGAGATCACGACCAATGCGCATGTGGACTACATCCAGGTCGCACGCGACACGATCCAGCGCATCGGTTACGACAACACCGAATATGGCATCGACTACAAGGGTTGCGCGGTGCTGGTCGCCTACGACAAGCAAAGCAATGACATTGCCCAGGGTGTCGACCATGCGTCGGACGACCATCTGAACATCGGCGCCGGTGACCAGGGCCTGATGTTCGGCTACGCCTGCGACGAGACGCCTGAGCTGATGCCGGCGCCGATCTACTACGCACACCGACTGGTCGAGCGCCAGGCCCAGCTGCGCAAGGATGGCCGCCTGCCGTTCCTGCGCCCCGATGCCAAGAGCCAGGTCACGATGCGTTATGTCGATGGCAAGCCGCACAGCATCGATACCGTCGTGCTGTCGACCCAGCACCATCCCGACCAGAGTGAATCGGCAACCAAACTCAAGCCCAGCTTCTACGAGGCAGTGATCGAAGAAATCATCAAGCCGGTGCTGCCCAAGGAGTGGCTCAAGGACACGCGTTACCTGGTCAACCCGACCGGACGTTTTGTCGTAGGCGGGCCCCAGGGCGATTGCGGCTTGACCGGTCGCAAGATCATCGTTGACACCTACGGCGGCGCCTGCCCGCATGGCGGCGGTGCGTTCAGCGGCAAGGACCCGAGCAAGGTCGACCGCAGCGCCGCATATGCCGCGCGCTATGTCGCCAAGAACATCGTCGCTGCCGGGCTGGCGCGCCAGTGCCAGATCCAGGTGGCGTATGCCATCGGTGTTGCCGAGCCGATGAACATCACCGTCTACACCGAAGGTACCGGCAAGATTTCTGACGGAAAAATCGCTGCACTGGTGCGCGAACACTTCGACCTGCGTCCGAAAGGCATCATCCAAATGCTCGACCTGCTGCGCCCGATCTACGAAAAAACTGCCGCCTACGGCCACTTCGGCCGCGAAGAACCCGAGTTCACCTGGGAAAAAGTGGACAAAGCCGCCACGCTGCGCGCAGCGGCTGGCCTGTAAGACCAGAGTCCGTCCAACCCTGCTATTCGACGCTGCGCAACCAGCGTTGCAGGGCCCAGGCGCCGACGGCAATCAGCGCGACCGTCAGCGCGACCAGCGCAAACGTCAATGGCGTTGGATGGCGCATCGCTGCCGTGATCTGGTCGACAAAAAATGCCATCGCCAGCGTCGAAGGTGTCATGCCGATCGCGGTACCCAGCAACAGCTGGCGTAGACGGATGTGGCTGGCACCGGCGACCATGTTGATCACGGCAAATGGCGCAATAGGCACCAGTCGGACCACGATCACGGCCAGCACGCCCCGGCTGGCCATGCGCCGGCTCAGCAGGTTCACGCGTGGCCCGGCCAGGCGCTCCAGCACTTCCCGCCCAAGCACACGGCCGAGTCCATAACTGATCGCGGCGCCGATCAGACCGCCGGCAATGGCACAACCCAGACCGGCCCATGGACCGAACGCCACCAGCGCCACCAGGGTCAGAAAGGTGAGCGGGATCGCGAGGGTCAGCGCGATGGCAAAACCGGCAATCGCCGCCAGTGGCCCGAAGGTTTGACCAATATCACGCAGCGCAGTCACGATCAGGTCGACGTCAAGCCAGGCGCGCAGCGGCGTCCAGGTCCACGCCAGCGCCAGGCCCAGCACGAGGACGAGCACCAGCAGCAGCAGCGCCAGGCGTCGGCGCAACGCGAAACTCTCACTGGGCGTGGTCATGGCGGCCGCCGGGGCCATATCACCGCGCTTGGCGCCACACGTCAGCCAATACGACGACCAAATCGCCCACCTGACTGGCACCGAAAATCGAGCCATGCAGGCCGGCCACACGACGCTCCTGCAATTTCTCCCCCATCAGTTTTTTCCAGGAACCGAACAGCGGACGCTCCCAGCCCAGCAATCCGGATGTCTTGATCAGCGTGGTGGGCGACTGGATTGCGGCCACCCGGTAGCCCCCCATTGCCATGACCTGGGACACCAGACCCGCATCCTTCACCATTGCGCCGAGCCGCCGCCCATTGATGCTGAGTTCCTGCAGGCGGAACAGCCGTACGAGACCACTGAACAGCCGCCAGTAAAAAGTCCCGCCCCAGACCGCTTTCGGATAAACGGTATCGATCAGGATCAGGCCCTTGACTGGACAGCCGCGCTGTTCAAGCGACCTGACAGTTTCCAGCGCCGCAATGCCGCCGATCGAAAAACCTGCCACCAGACCCGGCCCACCCCCGCGGGCCTGTATCGCGTCGGCGTACATCGCCGCCAGATCCTTGATGCGTTTGAAAGGCGGGTCCGCCGGGGGCTGCAGCATGACCAGCTCGCAGATGCCATCAAGCGCGCGCGCCAGGGTCTGGAAGCGCAGCAAGTCGCCGTGACCCGACGCCGCCAGGTAGAGGGTGTTGCCGGTAAGGCCGGCACTCAGCGCAACCAGGATGCCGGGCAACACGACCTGCAGTTCCAGTGCCGCCGCCAGCCGTTCGACCGTCGGATTTTCGGTCAGCATGTACAGCGGAATTCGGCGTTGCAATAGACGCTCGGCGCCGGCCAGAATCGCGATGGCGGCCAGCGAGTCGCCTCCAACGTCGAAAAAATTATCCTGCACCGACAGTGACTTGCGGCCGAGTTCGGCTTCCCACAAGGCCAGCAGATCGGCCTCACACTGATTGGCAGGGCCGCGACCCGCGGTTGCCGGGATATCCGGCGCGACTGCCGGCAAGGCGTCGTAGTCGATCTTGCCACTGCCCGTGACTGGCAACTGCGGCAAGATCGCGATGGCCGACGGCACCATGTAATCGGGCAGGCGAACCCGCAAGCCACGCTGCAGCCGTTCGTGGTCGTTCGCTCGCGCCGTCGCAACCCAGGCGTGGATGGCCGCCTGCCCCTGCTGCTCCACCTTGCGCGCCGCCGCCTGCGTCACGCCTTCCATCGCCAGCAGCGCTGCCTCGATTTCACCCAGTTCGATCCGATAGCCGCGCAGCTTGACCTGCCGGTCGAGTCGCCCGAGAAAATGCAGGCCACCCTCTTGGTCGAGCCAACCGCTGTCGCCGGTGCGGTACATGCGCTGGCCCGCAACGAACGGATCCGCGACAAATGCAGTTTCCGTGAGTTCTGCCCGGTTCAGGTAGCCGCGCGCCAGTCCGCCGCCGCCAATAAATACCTCGCCTGCCACGCCGTCGGGCACGGGATGAAACTGGCGGTCCAGCACATAGATGCGGGTATCGTCGACCGGGCGCCCGACCGGCAAGACCGCGGCACCGCTGTCGCGCAAACATTCCCACGCGGTGGCAAAGATGCAGGCCTCGGTCGGGCCATAGACATTGAACAGCCGGGCCTGGGTGCCACTCAGGTACCGACGCGCCAGTTCGGGCGACAGCACCTCGCCACCGCAACAGGCCACCCGTAGCGCCAGGCCATGTGCATGCGCGGCCCGATCCAGGAACCCGGCCAGTGTCGAAGGCACGAAAGCCATGATCGTGACCGACTGGCGCAGCGCGAACTCGGCCAGCGACTGTGGAAGCAGGCGCCCCGGAGGTGCCAGCGCAATGCATGCGCCGTTGACCAGCGGCAGGCACCATTCGATCAGCGACGGGTCGAACGTAGCCTGCGTGGCCAGCGCTGCCCGGTCCTGCGGTGTGACCTGCCATTCACGGCTGAGCCAGGCCATGCGCCGCATCAGTGTTGCATGCGCGATCATGACGCCCTTGGGCCGGCCGGTCGAACCCGAGGTGAACAGCACATAGGCCAGGTCCTGTGGCGCCGGCGTTGGCAGCGTCAGACATGCCGGTGAAGCCTCGTCCTCTAGCGCCCAGCCCTCGACCAGGGTATGTGCATGCAAAGGTGCAAGCCGATCCCAGTCCTGCTGCTGTACCAGCAAGGTGACGGCCCCGCTGTCCTGCAGCACGGTCGCCAGCCGCGCCACCGGCGCATCGGGATCGAGCGGCAGGTAGGCGGCGCCGGCCTTGGCAATCGCCAGCATGGCCACCACCAGATCGGGGGAGCGCGGCATCGCGACCGCGACGACACGATCGCGCCCCGCATGCTGGTCAAGCAGGCGCAGCGCCAGCTGGCGCGCACGCATGTCCAGCGCGCGATAGTCCATCTGGCCGCCGTCCCAGATCAGGCAAGGCGCATCGGGCCGCAGCGCCACCTGCCGCTCGAACGCGGCAATATAGGTCCCGGGGTGTGGGTGGCAGACCACGTCCGCATGCCGCACGTCGACGATCTGCGCGCGCTCGGCTGCCGACAACAGCCCGATCTCCTCGAGCCGGATACCCGGTTGCGCCGCCAATACCTGCACGATGCGCCAGATCCGGGCCGCCAGCGAGGTCGTCTCGGCGCGCGAAAAATGGCCACCGCTGCCTTCGAGCAACAGTTCCAGATCCTGCCGAGCATGGAACTCGCACACGGTGATCCCCAGCGGGTAACGCGCAGTGCCGGAGAACAGCTGGCGCGAATCCACCAGTGCGGCTTCGCCGAACGACACCGAGTAATCCTGCCGCTCGAACGACAGCAGCACATCGAACAGACCCTCGCGCCCGGAGCGCACGACCTCGAGTTCGCGCGCCAGTTCACTGAGTGGATAGCGCGAGTGGCGCAAGGCGCTGCGCATGGTCGCGCCGGCGCCAGACACCAGCTCCGCCGCCGTCATGTCGGGCGCCACCCGCACCGGGATCGCCAGTACGCCGACGAACATGCCCATGGTGTCCTTGAAACGCCGCCCACCCCGGTTCAGGCTGGGGACGCCGATCAGCACCTGCTCGCACTCGCCCATGCGCGCGAAAACCAGCGCGATGGCCGCCAGAAAGAAATTGAACGGCGTGATGTGCAGGCTTGCCGCGTATTGGCTCAGCCGGTCGTAATCGGCGCGAGGGATGGATTCGACCACCAGATGGGCCGGCGCCAGACCATTGCTGCGCGTTGCGGAACGCTTGCGCTGCAGCAACGCGGGCGGCAGGCTTGGCACCTGGGAGCGCCAGAATGCAGCATCTCGCGCGAACGCCTCGGAATCGCGATAAACCAGCGACTCCTCAATGAACTTCAGGTAGGACCGGTCGGGCTGCGGCAACGGCGCGGGCGCCGTGTCGCCTAGCCGATTGTAGAGTTCGCTCCAGCGCCGCATCACCCGGGTCGTGCCCCATCCATCCATGATCAGGTGGTGAAACTGGATGGTGAGACCATGCAAGTTGTCATCCGCGCGCAGCAATGCGAAGCGCCAAGGCGGTGTATCGGTCAGCATGAACGGCTGGCGCATCCAGTCCCGCCACCACTGGCGCATCACGTCGCGCACCTGGGCCTGGCCGGAAAAATCGATGGTCTGCAACTGCGGCTCGAAATGCGGCAACAGCAACTGCGTGCCGTCCGCTCGCAACACCAGCCGCAAGGCCGCGTTCTCCTCAACCAGTTGCACCAAGGCCTGGCGCATGCGCTGCAGATCAAACGGCCCGTCAAGAAACGCGGCACCACCGAGGTTCAGATGCGCACTGCCCGGCCAGGCGCGCTGGTCGCGCCAGACCTCCAGCTGGCTCAGTGACAAGGGTAAGGGCAAGGATGCGCTCACATGGTAACCTCTGCACCATGCACTGCGGTGCTGTGAGCCTTGGGGGCGGCCCGGCGTCTCACTGGCGTACCTTCGCCCTGCGCGCTGCGGTGCGAGCTTGCTTGGGAACGGCCCGGCGCGGCGCTCACTCCTGTTGGTCCTTACCCAGTGTCCACTTCTCGATTTCCCGGATCGCATACTGGTAGCCAACCTCGGCGATCGTCGCGGCACGAC